>PSRN01000004.1 GCA_003176075.1 Bdellovibrio sp. | reverse complement strand
GCCTGGCCGAAAGAAATAAAGCCCACGGCAGGCGCGCCAGCGTTGTCATTTTCTCCAACCAGCGGCCTTTGAAGTTCAGTTTTCCAACGGGCAGCAAAAAAAGACGAAAGCCAGCCTGCGGAACAATTTTATTTTCCAGTCCGGTGGGTGTGCCGACAAAGAAAATTTCCGTCTGCGGATCGAGTTCTTGCAGGGCCTTGGCCACGGCGAGCGCCGGAAAAACATGCCCCCCCGTTCCGCCCCCCGCGATGAAATAGCTGCGATTCCTCATATTCGTTAAGTTCGTTGATTGTTATCGATATTCATCAGTAAACCAAACAGCGCTGCCATCGCCATTAGGCTACTGCCCCCATAACTTAAAAAAGGCAAGGTCAATCCTTTTGGAGGCACAATTCCAAGCGCGACACCGACATTGACCACGACATTGAGCCCGAAGGTCGCGGTCAAACCCAACGCCAAACTGCGGGCGAAGGGATCGCGCGCGCGGGTTGAAAGCTGCAGTCCTTTAAACATGAGAAAACCGTAGAGACCCATCAAGCACACAAATCCAAGAAAGCCCGTCTCTTCGCCAAACACCGCCAAAGTGAAATCGGTATGGGCCTCCGGCAGGAAAAATAACTTTCCCTGGCCTTGGCCGAGACCGACCCCCCAAAACCCTCCCGACGAAAAGCTGATCAACGATTGAATGACTTGAAAGCCTTTTTGTTCCGGGTCCGACCAGGGGTCCAGAAAAGCCAGCACGCGCGCGCGGCGATAGGGCACGTTCATCACCAAAAAGTAAAATGCCGGCAGGGTCAATGCGACAGTCGCGACAATGTAACGCCACCGGAGTCCATAAACAAACAGGTAGATTAGAATCACGGCCGACAAAATCACAAAGGCGCCGAAATCGGGCTGCTGCAGGAGCAACACCAACGGCAGAACCAGAAGCAACAAGAGAACTCCCAGCGGAACTTTCCCCATGGGCGTTTCAGAACGGATTGTCAGTCCAGCCACAAAGAGACTCAGGGAAACTTTGAGCAGCTCCGAAGGTTCAAGACGAAAACCCATGGGAAGTCTCAACCAACGAACCGCTCCACCCACCCGTACGCCCAAACCCGGAATAAAAGTCAGCAGCAAACTGAATCCCGCGAAAATCCAAACCGCCCAAAACCATGAACGAAGATGGTGGTAAGGAATTTGACTCGCCAGCAGCAACACCAGGATCGAAGCCAGCGTGAAAAAGACCTGCTTCTGAAAGAAGAAAAGCCCGTTGCCGAAGCCTTCAATCGCGTAGATATAAGAGGACGAATAGACCTGAACGAGCCCCAGCCCCATCAAGGCCAGGACACTCAGGAAAATGGGACTGGAGAGGGTCTTTTGCATCAAAGATCGAGATCTTGATTCGCCGGCGGGCGAGCCGCCGGACGATTCTTGGGGGTCGGCCGCACGCTGTCTGGCTTGCGGTTGTCGCCAGAAGGTTTCGGCGCCTGTTGAGGTTGAGCGGTGGGTTGAGCCGTGTCAGGAGCGGGGTTCGTTGGCGCACCGAGGTTGGTTGGCACGCCCGGGCCCGGTGACCCGGGGGGCTTGGTCATCCCCGGCGGATTGATTGAATCCATCGGCTTCATATCCTTCTTATCTTTGTTATCCCTGTTATCTTTATTATCTTTATTATCTTTATTGTCCTTGTTGTCGCCAGTGAAGGTGGCACTGCCATCCATTGGATCTGACTTGGCTTCGGCGACCGGCTTCTTCTCGGTCGGGATGCTACAGCAAAAGAGAACGCCTTGAACATCCGAAGGCGACTTGTAGCTGCTGATCGAATGGGGCATTTCGTGATCACACTTCTGGGCCATGGCAAGATTCAAGGCGATTTCAATGTCGGAATTGTTTTCGCCATTGACGAAATCACAATAGAGTTTTGACGTCTGAACGGCTTTGTCGCGGGCCTCCCGCCGTTTGGCCGCCCCTGAAGAGCACCCACTCGTCAAAAATGACAAACCAGCCAAAACAGACAGACATGCGAGCCCTCGAACCACAGCCTGGAGCGCGGTCATTGTTTCCTCCTTGAAACTTCCGTTCTCCACTCACTCGTGTGCGGCTTCTGCGGAGGTGCCGAAGGCACCGACTTGGCTCAGCCGCCCACGCAGTGAAAGTCAGGAGAACTTTTTCACGATCTCTCTAAAATAGTCCCCTCGCTCTTCATAGCTGTCAAACATATCGAAACTGGGGCAGCCCGGCGAAAGCAGAACAATGTCGCCAATCCTCGACTTTTGGTAAGCAATCAGGACCGCCTCTTCGAAAGTCCCGATCAGAAAAGTCTCACTGAAATCGCCCAAATCACGGTTGATCCTCTCTTTGGCTTCGCCGACCAATATCAAAGTCTTGACCTTCCGCTTGATGACTGGACGAAGGGCCTCAAAACTGATGTTAGTTTCTTTCCCTCCCGCGATCAAAATCACATTTTCGTCAAAGGAGTCCAAGGCCCTGAGGACGGCGTGAACGTTGGTGGCTTTTGAATCGTTGTAAAACAGAACGCCGCCGACCTTGCGGACGTAATCCAAGCGGTGTGAGAGGGCGCGAAAGTTTTCAATAACTTTTTGGATCGCAGGGTGTTTGGCACCATGCTCCCGCGCGGCCAAAATAGCCGCCATAATATTTTCAACCGAATGCCTGCCCCGCAGCTTGATATTGGAAATGTCGTAATATTCCTTTTCCGGACCCGTGCGCACCACGATCTTGTTGCCAATATTGACCGCGCCGCCGATGTTCATGATTTGCGGTTCCAAAGCTTGCTTGCGCGAAAAGTAAAAAATCTTGCCGCGCTGGACGGCCGGATCACGGGCCAGCTCCACCACCGCGTTGTCGTCGGCATTCAGAATCGAGGTGGTGCCGAGATTGACGTTGCGAAACACCTTCCGCTTGGCGTTCACGTAGTCCTCCATCGAACGGTATCGATCGAGGTGATTTTCCGCCAGGTTCATAAACAAAATATTGACCGGGTTAAAGGTCTCGCAGGTTTCGAGCATGAAACTTGAAACCTCAACAATGACCACATCCGCTCTTTCTGTCCCGCGCAGATAATCAATGAGCGGCGGACCCAGGGCCCCGCCAGCCCAGGTCTTGACGCCGGATTCATTGAGCATGGCCTGAATCAAGCGTGTCGTTGTCGTTTTTCCGTTCGTGCCGGTCACCGCGATTACCGGTTCCTTCACAAATTGCGAGGCAAATTCGAATTCGCCGGTGATCTTGATTCCCTGCGATCTGGCGTATTCAAAAATTTTAAGCGTCGACGGGACGCCCGGACTCAATATGACCAAGTCTTGCGCCAAGAATGTCTTGGGACTGTGGCCTCCAAGGTCGTATTTGATCGGCAAGTCTCCGAGCAATTCCAACTGCGAAGCGAGTTCCGGCCGCGACTTGTGGTCGGTGATCGTGACCTGCGCCCCGTGGGTGGTCAGGAAGTGGGCGAGTGAAACACCCGTCTTTCCAAGACCTACCACAAGGATTCGTTTGTCTTTGAGTTCACTGGGATCTTGCAACATATGTTTACCTCAATTTCAAAGTGCTCAAGCTGAGCACCGCCAACAAAATAGATAGAATCCAGAATCGAACGATAATCTTGTTTTCAGTCAGCCCCTTCAGTTCAAAATGATGATGAAGCGGCGCCATTCGAAAAACCCGCTTGCCGGTCAACTTGAACGACACGACCTGCGTGATCACCGACAGCGCCTCGACCACAAAAACACCGCCCAAAATCATCATCAGCAGTTCATTGCGGGTCAAAACCGCCATAATTCCCAAAAAGCCTCCCAAACTTAAGCTTCCCACATCCCCCATGAACACTTGCGCGGGGTAAGAATTAAACCACAGAAACCCCAAGCCGGCGGCGACAACCGCGGCCGCGACGGGCGACAATTCCCCCGCTCCCGAGACGTGCGGAATGGTGAGATAGGTTGAAATTGAGGAATGACCCGCCAGATAGGCAAAGAGCCCCAAGGTGGAGGCCGAAATCACGACCGGCACAATCGCCAAACCATCCAGACCATCGGTCAGGTTCACGGCGTTGGCGGTTCCAACCACGACCAGAGATCCAAAAATCGCATATCCCCAACCCAAATCGATCATGAAGTGCTTGAAGAACGGGATATGAACTTCCGTGGAAAGTCCGAAATACCTGGTGAGCACAAAAATCGTCACGCCCGAGATGAGAAACTCAGCCAACAGACGAACCTTGCCTGACAGGCCCCGCGAATTTCGCTTCGACACTTTCAACCAATCATCAAGATAACCGATGGAGCCGAAACCCCAAGTCACCACCAACACCGCCCAAACCAAGGGATTGAAAATGTCGACCCAGAGCAGGCAAGGCACCAGCGTGCTGAGAAGGATCAACCCGCCGCCCATTGTCGGAGTGCCGGCTTTCTTGTGATGGGACTGCGGACCGTCCACCCGGATCGTTTGCCCCATTTGATTGTCCATCAGGCGTTTGATGAAATAGGGCCCCCAAATCCAAGCCAACAAGAACGATGTGAAGAAGGAAATAAAAGTCCGCACCGTGATGTAATGGAAAATATTGAAGGCCGAGACTTGATCGGTCATCGAGTAGAGCAGTTGATAAAACATGAGGTATCATTTCCTTTTCACAGAGTTTTACACGCAACCGCCCACGTTACCGGGCTACGATCTCCTTAGCAGAAGCTTCACTTCATCGGGCGTGGGCGGCAAAGCCGCCACGGGTGTGAAGTGAAGAGGTTCGCACAACTCCACAAAGCGCTCCGTCTTCATGCCGCGGGATCCTTTGACGATGACGAGATCTCCAGGATTTAGCATAGAGGCTATTTGGGACGCAAGTGAATCTTTATAATCATCTGAAATCACTAATGTTTTTTTATTCTTTACGGAGCGAAATCCCCGCTCAAAATCGGCCGCATGGGGGCCGAAGAACCACACATACTGCAAGGGGGCCGAGCGGGCGGCGAGCGCGCCGAGACGTTCGTGCTCCGCCGGAGCAGAGTCGCCAAGCTCGCGCATTTCGGCCAGCACGGCATAAACCTTGCCCGTAGCGGGGGCGGCGACTGCGGAGGTGCCGACGGCACCGACTTGGGCGGCGCCACCAGATGTGGCTTGCGGGAGATCTTCGAGACTTGCAAAAAGCGCTTCCATGCTCTCGCGGTTGGCGTTGTAACCGTCAAATAAAACCCTTGCTTCGCGAGCTGTCTCCAGGAACTGCATGCGTCCCCAGGACCCGCGGCATTCGCCGAGATCCTGCCAGATGTCGCGCGGATCAAGCCCCGCGCCAAACGCCAAACTGGCCGCGGCCGCCAAGTTGACAAGTTGATGGCCACCGATCAGCGGTACCAGCGTTTCTCCGCCGATACCGCCGATTCGGCCTGAAACCCGCAACCCGCGCAGGCTTTTGTCAATGACTCTCAGAAACACGTCGGCCTCGCGCCGCTCGACCTGATTGGTAAATGTCAAGATCGCCCGGGCCCTGGGGTAATCCACTTCCGCCCGCTCCCACATGGTCTGAGTCCATCGGTTGTCCAGATTGAAAATCCGGCAGGCTTCCGGGCGACTGAACCGGTAAATTTCTTCCTTGGCGCGAGCCACTTTGTCTTCGCTCCCCAAAAATTCAATGTGGGCTGTCCCCACCATGGTGCAAAGGACAATGTCCGGCTCACAAATGGCGCACAAATCTTCAATTTCGCCGGCGTGATTCATTCCCAACTCGGCAATGATGAATTGGGCGTCTGGCGGCGCCGAAAGAAGATTCATGGGCACCCCAAAATGATTATTGAAACTGCCGGGGTTCGAGTGCGTCTTAAAATGGCGCCGCAAAAGCGTCGTGGTGAATTCTTTGGTGGAGGTCTTGCCATTGGAACCGGTGATGCCGATGACCTGACTCCCTGAGCGCCGGCGGACGTCGCGGGCAAAATCTTGCAGGGCTTTGAGAGTGTTGGGGACTTTGATCACAGTCACGTTTCTCGCCCAAATCTGCCAGTTGGGAGGCAATCGTTCGACCACTAAGCCTGTGGCTCCCTTCTCCACCGCCTGAGGCAAAAAATCGTGGGCGTCGAACCTCTCTCCCCGCAAAGCCCAGAAGAGCTGGCCCCGCAAGTCGACGCGGGAATCGGTTCCAATACCTGAAAATTCGCTGATCGTGTCCTGCAGGATTTCCGGGGTCAGATCTTGCTTCAGCTCTCGCAGGTTCGTTTTTCTCATTTCACCAATCCCTGCTTTGCGGAGGTGCCCAAGGCACCGACTTGGCCAATGAACTCCCGCACCACCGCTAGATCAGAGAAGGGAATCCGTTCTTCTCCCACTTGCTGGTAAAGCTCATGCCCTTTGCCGGCAATCAACACGACGTCTTCGGGACGGCAACTTGCCAGCGCTTCCCCGATCGCTTTCTTGCGATCCACTTGCCGGCGAATCTTCGCCGGAGCGTGGGCGGCGAAGGAATTTGCGGGATCGCTTCGCGATCCCTGTGTGCCACGGGCGCTTTTGGCTCCCGCTTCCATCTGATCCAGAATTTTCTCCGGATCCTCATGGCGTGGATTGTCCGAAGTCAGTATAACTTCATCGCTCAAATTCTCGGCGATTTGAACCATCAATGGACGCTTTCCCGGATCCCGGTCGCCGCCACAACCAAAGACGGTGATGATCCGACCACCCGCCTTGGAGGTCTCCCGCACCTGGTGGAGCGTCATCAGAACTTTTTCAAGGGCGTCAGGCGTATGGGCGTAGTCAATAAAAACGTTCTTCGCGACGTTGGGCACGGTTTGCAAGCGGCCTGGCACTCCCGCAAATCCTTCCATCCATCGCAAGCTTTGTTCCGGATGAAATCCCACCGTGGCCATGGCCGCAATCGCCGCCGTCACGTTGTAAGCGTTGTGCTCGCCACACAGGGGAATGGTTCCCCGGCAGCGCCCAAACGGCGTCTCGAGCTCCAAACGGCTGCCGGAAAAACTCATC
Source organism: Bdellovibrio sp. (assembly GCA_003176075.1). Classification (GTDB taxonomy): domain Bacteria; phylum Bdellovibrionota; class Bdellovibrionia; order Bdellovibrionales; family Bdellovibrionaceae; genus PSRN01. Next base: position 4,359 of record PSRN01000004.1, on the reverse strand, counting down.
TCGCTGATTGAAAAAGAAAAATCGGCGGCCGCAGGCTTATTCGCGGTCCGACGGCCGTAAGTCCACAGGCCCGCCCTCGAGGAAACCCGCAGGCGGCGTCCCCACTCATCATCGATATTCACGATCGCAAAGAGGGGCACCTTGAACGACTTCCAAAGCAAATCCGTGAACAACTTTTGTTTCGCCTCAAAATAACTCTTCATGCTCCCATGATAATCCAGGTGATCACGGGTGAGATTCGTGAAGACGGCGATATTGAATTGCACTCCTTCGACACGGCCCTGGCTGAGAGCGTGGCTTGAAACCTCCATCACGACGGCTTGCGCGCCCTCGGCTTTCATTTCGGCGATTCGGCGCTGCAGTTGAAGCGCTTCGGGCGTCGTTTGCCGGGCTGGCCACACACGGTCGCGGATGTGGTTATCGATGGTCCCAATCACGCCAGCGGGGATTTGGGCCCTGGTCAGAAGATGTTCCAAAATAAAGGTGATCGATGTTTTTCCGTTGGTCCCGGTGACTCCAATGCAAAGCAGGCGTTGGCTCGGATCACCATAAAACCGCCGGGCTAAGAAGTGGCACGCGGCGGTGGTGTCGTCGACTTCAAACACCGGGACCTCGAGGCCTTCGGGTGGAACCCGCCCTCGCTGCAGAACCAAGGCCGCCGCGCCATTTTCGATGGCCTGGGACACAAACTCATGACCGTCCGCCCGGATCCCCTTGACGGCGATAAACAAGCTTCCGGGCACGACCTCTCGGCTATCCTGGGTGATTGCGGTCACCGAAATTTCCGGCAGCTGGCCTCGCTGCCTGGCCGAAACCCCCGGCAATCCAAGTAAAAGTTCGGATAAAATCACGCCATCATTCTTCTCAGAGCTGTGATGAAATTCAAGTGACCTTTGGAATTTTTTTATGTAGCACAAACAAGAAATGAGCAAGTCGAACCAATCCATCGAATTTCTGGAAATTCCCGCGCGGGCGGCTGCGGAGGGTCCGAAGGCACCGACCTGGCCCGCTCAGCAGGCGGTCTTCCTTTTTCACGGTTTCGGCGCCGACGCCTACGATTTGAAGTCCCTGGCGGAGGTCTTGACGCCTCCTCAACCTGAGTCGACGCACTGGATCTTCCCGCAAGGGGTAATGGCCGTTCCCATTGGGCCTGGCTGGTTCGGGCGCGCCTGGTGGCCCATTGATATGAGCCGTCTCGAAAGAGCCGTGCAGAAAGGCGGAATGTGGGATCTGGATCATCGGCCGCCCGAGCTCCCCGCTCTGCGGGCGCGACTCCTTGCGTGGGTCTCGTCTTTCGGCTACTCGTGGGACCAAATTATTCTCGGAGGATTCAGCCAAGGGGCCATGCTCTCCTGCGATCTTTTTCTACACGCCCCCGAAACGCCCAAAGGGCTTGTCCTGTTCTCCGGCGCTTTGATCAATCGCGCGGAATGGGCGACTGTCGCCAGCCACCGCAAGTCATCGCGATTTTTTCAATCCCATGGCCGGCAGGATCCGGTGCTGCCGTTCAGGGCGGGGGCGCAATTGGAAACTTTCCTTATTCAGCAGGGACTCAAGGGTTCACTTTTTGCCTTTGAGGGCACCCATGAAATCCCCCGGATGGTCATCGACAAAGCCAATGCGTATTTGCAGCAGCTCCATCAAGAACCCCCAAAAATCCGCTGACGGCAGCGAAACCGCTTCACATATTTTCCACAATCTCCAGGGAACTCCCGGACAGGCAATGACGCCCATTTGCTGGCGAATTTTACGACACCTGATCAGGGACCGAGCAGCTGTCGAGAGCGACTCACCTCTCAAAACCGAATAGACACCCGATCAGGGTTCATCCATATTGGCCCCAAAAATGCTTTGGCAAAAGAAAAGGAAATCCAAGGGGGGATGGCCGTGATCTCTGATTCAAGCAAGAAAAGACATGAACGCCGTGAATTCTGGCAAATCACCATTGCCTCTGTCGCCCTTGTCTCGGCCGGCCTGTTCATCAATGCGGAGGCCCCCAACGAGACGGAAGTAGCTCCTTTCCTGGTGCAAGTTCCAGCCAGGATTGCGACCGAGGGCGAGACCACTCACCGGGAACCGAGCGGCGACACGGAAAAGGACATCAAAGATTTGGGGATTAAAGACCTCGGAATCCAAGACTTCGGGATTAAAGAAATCAAAGAGAAAGTCGCAAATCCAATCGAAAATTTATAGACGCTGAAGCACTGGGCCAATCCAGTCCCTTTTCTAGCGCGGCAACTGCAACCAAGAGTTTGTCTTTCAACCTGAAAACGGGACGGGATTGGCAGGCAAAGCCCGCCCCGTCTTGAACTGACTTGCTATAGATATGCTCTAAGTTCAGTGTTTTTGTTCGGGCTTGGTCTCAGGTTCACAAGTTAAGATGCGGACAACCGATCCATTGTAAGTCATAAGAAACAAATCCAGAGACGGCACCCACCTCCATTTTTTATCGACCACATCAACATAATATACACCCTCTCGATTTTCGGGTATCTGGTCGCTGACCCCCTTCGAATTAACTCGGACAAAACCCTTTCCAAAAGAAATATCAGTCACAATATCCTCTGGAGATCGTTTAACGGTCACAGTGGAAAAATTAGAATTATTACATGAGTAAACCAGGGGCGATCCATCGGGCGAGTCCACTTCACCCCGAATTCGAAATCGATTATCTATAAAAGGAGTCTGAAGGGGAGTCCTTGGAAATCTTTACTACTTTTCAGTGGCATTATTCAAAAGATCAAAACTTCTTTTTTGCCGCTGATTCACTTGTGACTGAGCCCCTCAAAAATGGTACGACGTCCCCACCAGCATGGTGAACAGGTTCTGGGACTTGGCGATCACGGTATTTTGACCGTCAACGCGCTGAGAACTGAGTCCGTGCCCGCCCGTGTAGTAACCTCCGAAGGTGTACTCGATGTTCTTGCGCAACAAAGCCGCATTGGCGGAAAATCCGAGTTGATCGACATGGTCCCCTTGAGCCCACACCTTGGCAGGATCCGGGTCCGGGTACGAAGAAAGATTGGTGAAGACCCCGCCCCGCAGCTTAAACCAGCTGTTCCATTTGTACTCAGCTCCAAGAGCGAAGTTCACGATGGGCTTGTGCTCGATTCTTTCAGCGATGTCGTCGGATTCCATATCGCTGTAGCTTTCCGCTCCATAGTAACTGAGATCGAAGGACCACAACCAATCCGGCGCTCCCCGGTAGGAGACGCCGGTGCTCAGCCTCACCGGAATGTGACCTCTGGATAGCAAATTGGAATAGCTGATCGGGGCCGGAGTATTTTGTCCGTTGATAATCGAAGTTCTTGCGAACACTCCCTGACCCGCGACTGAAAGGCTTGGCAGGCGAAATGAAATTCCCCAATTCCAATTTTCTGTCACACGATTCAAATATCCGAGCAACAAGACAACACTGTTTTGGGTGATCGTCCGTTCCTCTGAAAAGATCTGGAAATTCGCCGCATCGGTGTAAGTACGCTCGGTGATCGTTAAGTTAAAACTGCGGGCCGTGTAATAGACCGTGAAGCCAAAAAATCCATCGGCCGAGATTTTTCTGGAAAATGCAGCCCCAACCCAAAGCGCCTGGTCGGTAAAATCAATCTTCGAATTATAATTGTCAGTGCTCTTCACGGTTCCTGTGTAGGTATCGTATTCAGGCACCAGAATGGAGAGGGTGAGGGTCCAATCTTTGAGCCACTCCGTCTCCTCGTAGCGCACCACACTTCCGGTGGAAGACGGCACGGCTTGAAAAAAGCCCTGGTTGGCGCGCAAGGCGCTATTGACGGGGTTCTCACTGGGTCCAAAGGTGGTGGCAAATTTCTTGTAGATGCCAACCGAGGCCGAAAAGCTCTGTCCTTCAAAGACCGCCAGCGTCGCTGGATTATACCAAGCTCCGGCTGAGGCATCTTCGGTGATGGAAGTCCCGGCCCCTCCCAGCCCGGCTGAGAGGTCGCCGATCAAGATCGAATTGTAATTGCCATAAATGGCTCCCGCCCTAGGGGCAAAACAAAAAATAAGACTAAGAAGAGCTGGGAGACTTGCAAGCATCAACGATTGACAAAAATGATGGCACGTCCAGCGAGGCTCCGCCAACTAGAAATCCACTGACATGGGGAATAGCTGAAAGGGCCGCCGCATTATCCGCCTTAACACTTCCGCCATAGAGAATAGGGACATCAGGCATTTGCAACTCTCGCAATAATCCATGAATAAATGCGTGGGCCTCACGAACTTGCTCTGGCCCGGCCACTTTCCCAGTGCCGATCGCCCACACCGGTTCATAGGCGATGACGACTTCACCACTTGAGTTTGCTTCGGCACCTCCGCCATCCAAGTCGGTGCCTTCGGCACCTCCGC
>PSRN01000272.1 GCA_003176075.1 Bdellovibrio sp. | reverse complement strand
GCTTTTGGGAAGCTAAAGGAATTGCGCTTGGCTCTAGCTGGAGGGCCTGTCCGAGGTTTAAAGAAGTGTAATCTTCTTATTTCGAAAGAAAGATGATTCTTGGCTCTTCAATTGAACCGGAAATCTTTTTTGCAGACCCGCTTAGCTGTCGTCTTCGCGCCTTGGCATAAACAAAATTTATCAAAATCGACTCAAAAGCGAATTACCGGACAGACCCTAGTTTATTCGCCCACTTTCTGACGATTTTCTTCTTGTGTTACCGCTGCTGCTGCTGCTGCCGCTGCATTCAAGCGTGTGCCTTTCTCTGCTTTCAAACGTTCTTCCTCGGCTTCTTGCCAGAGAGCGGCAACCAATTTCCGTCGAGCGAGAAAGGCGCGGATGGCGTTCACATGACTCCAGGTCAACCTTTCAGGGCCTGTGACTTCACCCTTCCATTTGTCGCCCTGCTCACCCATTTGGCCGGCTCGCGGTCCATCCTGGTAGCGGTGGTAGTTTAACGTTTTCATAATGCCATCGCCATGTTCTCGGAGGGCGGAAATCAGAACTTGAAGTTCCTTACCCTGCAATTCCTGATTCGCCTGGAGAGCGACGTTCGGTTCACCGGGGCCAGGGGTGTACTCTTGGAGAATTGATTCAAATGCAGAAATCGTCCGTGCATCAATCACCACAGATTTCTTTTCCCGGTAAGTTTCAGCCAAATCATAGTAGAATTCGGATGCTGCGAACGTCGTGAGAAACCAGAAGTGGGCGCTTCCAGGCGCGTCGCGCTTGAAACCTGTCCAACCATCGCCTTCCCACCGGCTGAACATTACGCCGTTCCCCTTGGGTCTGTTGTGGTTGATCGGCAAGATTCGCTCAAAAGTCTTTTCTAAATTCCAAAGCGTGGCGATGACACGGGGTTCGTCGACGCCATATGATTGACCTTTCACTTTGCCAAGCAAGACGCCAAGAATAACGGACATATCGTACAACGCCGGTTTAACTATTCCGCCCGATCTTCCACTGGTTGCTTCAATTAAATCTTTCGAGAAGTTTTCATCAGTTCTTAATACTTCTGAAATCTGGTTCGCGACCTGCTCCCATTGCTGTTTTTTGTCCAACTTGCCCATGCGCCTTGCCAACCGAGCACCTTCAAGAAGAGCGCGTCTTTGCACCATCAGGGTGAAGAAGTGTCTTTTGCTTTTCACTTCCTCCCAAGAATCAAAAGTATTCTCTTGCCATTGGGTGGCGGTGTACGCCACGTCCGCCGCGACGAGGTCAAAGATTCTTTCGCGAAAGAGTGGAAGTTTTTCTTTATCCAAATGGCCCTCATCGAAAATCTTCTGCATCACTTTTTCTGCCGTGACAAAGCTGGAGGCTCGCAATGCCGGACCACAATTTTGCGGCCAACCCCATTCGGACTCCTCTATTGCTGATCCATCCATATTCACCAGTGGGAAACCGCGAGGGTGTATCTTGGTGATCTTTTGCGTGAAATCAAAATAGTCTGTCATGAGCTTAAGGATTTCATCGGGCGACCAGTTCAAATCCCCTTGCAGGTAAAGATTGAACATCACCTGATAAGCTTCCGCCGCGTCACGGATCCAGTTGCGAAAGTAATTGGGATGTGTCCTCGATTCGGCCGCTGCCACCGCGCCGGCGTAACCTTCTGGAGAAATATGGTCGCGCACATTGTGAATATCCACACGGAAAAGGCCGTCGAATTGTGAAGGAGGCACGTATCGAAAAAGAGGCGCACCCGTGGTGTCTGCGGAGGTGCCGGAGGTACCGACTGGGGCAGCGCCGCCCACGCTCTGATCATGAACTTGACTGCAAGTCATCCTGGCCCTGAGCGCCGGGGAAAGAATCGTGCATAGGACCAACGCCACTGCCCCTCTCAGGGGGAGAGATCTCTGCTGATACATCTTAGCTTTCCAAATAGTTAATTGGTCTTAGGTTTGGAATATACGGACAAACTCGACGTGATGGCTAAAAGTTGTTTCCATGGTCTTTTGTGCATGATGGGTTCCCTCCTTGTTTGGCCGATCACGAAATCGGTAATCAATGTAGATGCTCAAAAAGAACAGTTCACCGGCTTACGGTTCGGAAATCTTCAGTCTCGCAATCTTAAATTTTTATCTCGGGCCATTATGACTGATCTGCTCCGAGCGCAACGGCCTCCAGTTGAGTTTTGTTAATTTAGCTGAAATTTTTGCCGCCTTTGATTTGCGTCATCAAGTGATTTTTTCAATCTCTTGAATTCCACTAAGGTGGAGAAGGGGGGCCAATCGGTTGGTCCGTCTCCTGGCCGCTCGACTTCGGTCGGGACCTTGGCAGCTCTGCTGGCTGAGGATTGGTGGATCGCCCAAACTCTCTTAAACTCTATTGAGTGATCTCTTTGCCTGAAGTCATTTCCTTATGCAGGTATTTAGTGCTCGCAATGGGTGGGCTAAGGACCTTGCGATTTTTTCTGCTCACGGCTCTTGTCTGCGTCAACTCGGGGCCGGCCCTGGCGCTCACGCAACACCGGTTGCTTCGAAGAATTGCCGTGTTTCCGATTTATCAGTCGAATATCCCCAACGCGGAAGAGGCCTGGTGGCAGATGCGTGGCGAGCTGACAAAGGACCAGCGCTTTTTCGTCGCGAGCCGCCGCTTTATGGTCAACCGCGGGGTCTTTCAGCCTCGTCAGGAGCTGAAGAACGCGGATGTCGTCATTCTCGGCAAAATCCTGGAGGCGCAAGTTCTTATTGTCAGTTACATTGAAGAGCGAAAATTGAACTTTAAGGTTTATGATGGTGAGAACGGAAATTTAATTTGGGAATCCGTGAGGGAATTTGATCCTGTCCTCCCCATGGGGGATAAAATTGTTCAAGTGGCGCAACAGCTGACGGATGATTTTATCATGAGCCTGCCCTATCAAGGTTTTGTGGTTGTGGATTCCAAGCAGGGAAAACCTCTTTTCGAGGAGAACAATCAACGCCAGGCATGGGTTTATTGCGGTAAAACCGCCAGGTTCGATGTTGGTGACCCTCTGCAAATCATCGAGTTTACGGGCCCAACACCCCTGTTAAAGGAAGGTGAAACGACGGTCATCGCCGAAGGTTCTATCGTCGAGATTCAAAAGGAGCGGGTGCTTGCTTCGATCGAAAGGATGAGATCGGGCGATGATATCAAGGAAAATGCCCTGGTTCGTTTTCCCAAGGAGAGCAAGAATCTGCAACAGGCGCAGCTGAACGCCAGCCCGCCAAAAGACGCTAGCTTGGGTCCGGAATACCTGGCCGCTGAGATGGTGCCGGCCGATCAAATTGGGAAGCGCCATCAAAGTGCGGCCACATCACTGGCTTTTATCCTCGGTCTTGCTGGAATGATTCTCTTGGCTTTTTGAATTAGGGCGGGTCCTCATTTTGACCAAGTGGTCCTTCGGGAGAGGGAAGCGGGCGAAAGAAGGGCCGCAGATTTTCCTCTTTCATTGGAAATTTCTCATAACTCGCCAGCCAGGTTTCAGGAGTCTCCATGCAAAAAAAGACTTTGTATTTTCCACTTCTGGATTTGAACTCTTGCAACACGAACCGCAGCATTTCCCGACGAAGAGACGCATCGTAACGAAATTTTCCACCTTCTGAAGGAAACATTTCGGCGCTGGTGACCCAGCTCTCCTTCATGCCGAATCGTTCGCGCATCAAGTGCCGCTGGGACGGCTGGAAGCGGAGCGAACCGATCGAGATCACCGAAAGGTCCTCCGGTCCGAATCGCCGCGTTATGTTTTTTACCAGGTCTTGATAATGAGACTCCCAACCGGGAAACCAAATCAGCGGGTCCATGTGAAAGGCCACTGGAAATCCCCGTTGCCGGCATTTTTCGGCGGCCCGCAGGCGCGCCGCCAAGGAAGCCGTGCCGAATTCTTCATGATCGATCACGATTTGTGGATTGATGGACCATGAGACAACGACATTGCCGGCGTGTTCACAGTCGAGAAATTGATCCACCAGATCCGACTTGGTTTTGAATTCCAAACTCCAGCGGGGAAATTCGCTGAATACTTCAATCAACTTTCGCGAGTAAAGAGTGATGGGGTCGAGGCTTAACGAATCAATTGTCTCTCCCGTGCCCACCCGATAGGGCAGATCAGGCTGGGCGAGGGCCGCTTGCCTCAGCTCGCTCGCCGCCCGGTTGATGTTGGCGTAAACCTGCAGGGTGGGAGCGTTCAAGTAACTTTGCAAATAACAATAGCTGCAATTGAAATTGCACTGCTGGCCGAGATTGAGGACATAGTAATTGCAGCAAGTGATCGTATTTTTCTGCGAGGCGCCCGGGCAGCGCTTGAAGAACTGACCCGGGTATTTTTTGATCAATAGATTCTTTTTGGATCTTTCGAATTCACCGGCGGAGAGCGGGCCAGGGACCCGCTCAAACCAGGGTTCCCTCTCCACCACCTCAAAGAGTGTCGCGGGATAAAAGACGCGAAAGCGGTCCACGACTTCCCGGGCTTCCGTTTCTTCCGCGCAGGATTTCTCAATAAAAATTCGATCCAGGGTTGGAGGAGTGAAAGTCCCGTTCAATTTTTTCCCCACATCCCGCGGGGAGCTTTTTCCAGGATCTCATTGATTTGATGGAGGTCTTGCACGCCTCTGGCCAGGTCCCGCGGTTGGCGGAGGACCAGGCGAACTTCAAGGCCTGTCTGGTCGCCTTGCCTGACCCAGCGGATTTGGCTCTGGCGTGGCCATCGCTGCTCGTTCACCCACTCGCGGGCTTGGTTGTCGCGGGACGAGCTCATCGGATACCGCAGGGCTTTCAAGTGGTTCAGCCAGGGCTGAGAATTTTCGCTCAAAATTTTCGCAACGGGCCGCCCGAGCAAAAATAGTTCGGCCGCCAGTTCGAGGGCCTGCGCTCCCTCCTGACGGGTGAGCTGTTGGCGCGCCAGTTCGGCGAGGCAAGGTGAAAACTCGTCGATCGGGAGGTTCAAGAGGATCGCCAGTTCTTGCAAGCTCGATTGCCGGCGAGCCGCCCACTTCTTAAAGTCCGGTGGTGTTTGACCCATCAGGCGCGCCATTTTACGGAAACTTTCGAAATCGCGATAGCCGTAGCGTATGAGCAAATCAGCGAGAGGCACTGCACCCGTGGCGGCTTCGCCGCCCACGCTTATGGAGGTGCCGAAGCCAGCGTGGGCGGCGAAGCCGCCACGGGTACTTGTGGCGTAGGCACCGACTTGGCTGGCGGAGTCTGCAGCCCCTTGGTCGCAACCTTCCGCGCTGGGGCCGCAGGTCTCCGCGCTGGGGCCGTAGGCCTCTGCGCACTGATAGAAATTCGCCAGTTCGGAAAAAGAAAGATGCGGATAAAGCGACGCGAACAGGGAAACGAAAGCCGAAGAGTCGGCCACTTCATAATCAAGGAATAGTTTCCGGTCGAAGCCCGCGACAATCCATCCGTTGATGGCAACTCCAGGTAAACCCGAGGGCCAGGACCCCAAGGGATCAAAATCGAGCCGCTTTGCGTTGTGAGCCATCGATTTCAGATGAGGAGTTGGAGTCTGCATTGCGTGGGGCTTGCTACCGCAAAATTGAAGACCTGGCAAGAAAGGCTTGCTAACTTGCGAATATGGATTGGAAGTCGCGCTGTGAAATCACTGATGACGTGGTGTTTTTCAAATATGTTCCCGAAGGGCTGGAAAAGAACGTCGACGAAGTTTTTGTTTGGGATCTTGACAAGACCTACTTGGATACCTCGATAGATTCCATTCAAGGCCTTCTCTTAACGGCGGTGGAGCGGGCGCTGGCCAAAAAGAACGTTCCTGGCACCAACGTTTTACTTCAGCAGTTGGCCAAGACATGGATTCAAGCCAAGGGGCAGTCGCGCTTTCCGATTTACTTCATTACCGCCTCGCCACCGCAGATGGAAACACGCATTGACGAGAAGTTCGCTCTGGATGGCATTCGTCCATTCGGTTGTTTTTACAAGGACAACCTGCAGAATCTCTATCCGCGAAGGTGGTGGAGGTTGACCAAGCAGGTGGGTTACAAGGTGCAGGCCTTGTTGCAGCTCCGGCTTCGCCTTAAGGCGGAAGTGAAACAAATTTTTTGGGGAGATGACTCGGAATCCGACGCTTTGATTTACAACCTTTATTCGGATATCTGCGCCCGTCGCCTGTCTCCCCTTGAAATCCGCAACGTCCTCCGTCACTTCTTCGTCACCGGTGAGCAAGCCGACCGCATTCTTGATTTGCAAATGAGGATTCCGGAAGTCGACCCCGTCGAAAAAATCTATATCAATCTCGCGGCGGATACGGATCCCGACTGGTATTTGAAATTCGGCCGGCGAACTCTCCCCACCTACAACTACTTTCAAGTCGCGGTGGACCTCTGCCAGGATCAAAGACTTCCGATTCAAGCAGTCATCGCGGTGGCGCAAGATATGATTTTCAATTATTCATTCACGCCGGAAGAGCTGGTTCGGGCTTTTGACGAACTGGTGCGGCGACGTGTTTTGGGGCAACAGTGTTTTGATCGTCTGGTGCCTGTCCTGATGGAACACGGAATTATGCCGGCATTCTACAAGCCGGGATTGGCGCCCGGACGTGAGACGCGGGTGGAGCAGGGGAAGGTCTATGACCTTGAAGGGCATTTTGAACCCTGGGTCGCCCAACGCATTGATTATCTCCACGATTACCGGTGAATATTGGATCTTAGGAATTCATCAGAAGATCCGGAATCGAAGGCGACGAAAGAGGTGCCACCTGGGCATCAGGTTGCCCGGCCGCTGGAAAGACCAGCACGAATTGGGTTTGCGGGTGCTCATTGTTTAAGAACAAAGTGCCGCCGTGGTGTTCGGCAATATCTTTTGAAATGGAAAGACCCAAGCCCGTCCCTTTCCCAGGGGGCTTGGTGGTGAAGAAGGGCTCCATGATCCGCGACCGGAGTTGCGCCGGGATCCCCCGGCCGCTGTCCGTGACGGTGATATACACGAGATCGTTCTCTATCCTGGCTTGAATGTGAATCCACCGATCCGCAACCGCCTGAAGCGCGTCCTTGGCGTTGACCAGCAGATTGAGAAGAGCTTGCGAAATGCGCACGGGCTGGCACACCAGCTCCAATTCCTCGTCGCATTCGATCTCCAAACGAATCTTCTTTGCTTTCAATGTTTCAGCGCAGAGGGAACTCACATCCTGTATGATCGATCCGACGTTTTCTCGAACCATCGGATCCGCGATGCCATTCCGTGAACAGAGCCGCAGACCACGGATGATTGTGGCGATTCTCACGCAAGTGAGTTCGATCTTGTCGGCGGATTCAATGAGCTTGGCGAGATCGAGTTTGCCACTTTGGGCCTGCAGCCGGAGCCGCTGCGCCAGCATTGAAATTACGGCCATTGGATTATTGATCTCGTGAGCAATGTTGCCGGCCATTTCTCCCAATGAGTTCAGACGCGATGAACCGAGCAGCCTGAGATTTTGCTCGTAAACCGCTTGGTTGAATTCCTCGCGTTGTTTTTCAAAGGCCTTTTGCCCGGACTCGAGCGCCTGCCGCTCCCGCCTCATCGGGAGCCGCTGCAGAGCAACCCAACCGAGCGCCATGACCAGACTCAGAACCGCCGGAGAGAAGAAGAGCAGCAAGCGGTCAATGGCGAACCCGGCGGCCGACAGATCTTTCGCCGACGATGTCAGGCCCGCCACTGAGAACATAAAGACCAGAGCGAGGAAACCTATAAGAAGGCGTCTGCAAAGACCCTGCGATTGATCCTTCATTCAAATTTCAGCGGGAAATAAGTCGATATGGCCGCTCCGGTGAAAGTACGGAATTGAACTCGGTTCAAGACGCTGGAAATACACTTGCGAAACTCATCATCTTGCAGACGGGGGGCGCTGACTTCGATGGAACCGACCCGTCCCGAGGTTTCAATCGTGAAATTAAGCGACAGGTCCCCTTTGGCTTCAGGTTCTTTTTGCAACAGCTTGGTGTAACACTTCATGAAGTTGCCTCTTTGGGTCCCCACCAGATTATTGATTTCGTCATCCGACAGTCCTTGAGAAGTCTCATTGGCGCGAATTTCAAGGGAAACCGGCTTTTCGATCGGTTCTTTTGACAGGTTCGTTTCGTGGTAGTGGGTTCCCGGCACTCTTTGCCCATTTTTGGCGACAAAGAATTCCCCTTCACGGCCTCCGTCTTCGACGTGAATGTCGCCTCGCTGAAGAACCAGGACGTCTTGAAACCCATCGTTGAGTTCAACCCGCTCAAAGGTCACTAGGGACTCGGGTAAAATTCTCACCACCGCGTTGTTCTCGAGGGCGATTCGAGCTTCACTTTGCTCATCGGTCTGAACCGAATCCAAGGGCGAAAGAAAATCGAGCTGGGTGACCTTTTTCTTTTGATCGGAGCCCGGCCGGAACAAGAAAACAGTGCCGTAGTTTCTCTCCACCTGGCCGATCCGAACCATGGAATCACGTTCGCGGCGCGCTCGCTTCTCGAGCCAAAAAGAAACCGCTAAAGCGATAAAGCCAAAAATCAGAAGACCCACCACCCATGGAACTTTGTTTCGATCCATCCATTGCTCAGAAGTTTGATCCTGGCGGGGGGAGCGAGTCATGGGCGGGCTCAATGGGCCGGGGCTGATGTCTCAGGGTTCGCAGGCACTGACGGCGGCACTGATGGCGACTGTGGCGCTGACTCAGATCCCGACGCGGAGGGGGCGGGGGCTGACGGAGCCGGCGCTGCCGCGGGGGCAGATGCCGGCGGTGCGCCCGGAGCCCCTGCTGCCGGTGGCTGGGCTTGCGTTGCCGCCGGCAAGGATTCAAGGACACTCGACGTGGGGCGCGCCGACATTAAGGAAAGAGTAATACTGGTTCCCGCGAAGACGACGGCTGTCCAACGGGTGAGTTTCTGGGCCAGCGTCGCGGCGCCTGTGGCTCCGAATACGGAGCCCGAGCCGCCGCCCCCGAAAGCTCCGCCGATTGAACCGCTCTTGGTGTCTTGAACCAGAACCAGCACGATCAAGATCAAGGCAACGAAGATATGAAGAACGGCCACGAGACTTTCCATCAGAACTTTCCTTTCGGCGAGACCAACTGCACCAGTAGCTAGAGTTGCCTTGTTACAATCACTTGTTACAATCAGCTGTGATCAGCTGTGATCAATGTACTCAGTGGCAACCGGCTCGGCAAACTTTGGCATCAATATAGGGATAGAACGGAGTGCAGGTCAAAGATTTCGCTCGCGGGAGAGTGATTTCCGATCGCCAAGATTCTTGCCTGATGAGAGCTTTCTCAATTGGCACGGTGCGAAAGTTGACTTTGGCTCCTGAATAATGGTGCAAGATCAGCGTGGTCAGAGCGTGGGCGGGGGAAATTCAGAGGACATATGCCCTTTATTGTATTTGAGGGATTGGATGGAACGGGAAAAAGTTCGCTGATGTCGGCGCTCGAAGGCGAGCTTTCACAGCGTCAGCGGCCGACTCTGCGAACCCGCGAACCGGGAGGCACTTCTCTAGGCGACGAGATCCGCCAGTTGATTTTGCGTACGGGTGGTGAGGCACCGGCGCCGCGGACTGAATTGCTCCTCTATGAAGCGAGCCGCGCTCAACACGTGGATTCGGTGATCGCGCCGGCCCTGAAAAAGAAGATCTGGGTCTTATGTGATCGCTACACGGCAAGTTCCATCGCGTTTCAGGCCGGCGGGCGAGGCATTCCAGTGGACAGGGTTGAAGCTTTAAACGATTTCGCCACCAACGGTTTGACGCCGGATTTGACGGTGCTGCTGGACCTTACGGTGGGAGAAAGTCGGCGGCGCCGGCAGTCCCGCCAGGGTGTTCAGGGAACTTCCGCTGACCGCATTGAATCGGAAACCGACACTTTTCACGAAAAGGTCAGGCAGTCCTTTCTGCAGCAGGCGGAAAAATCATGGGGAAACTGGCTCGTTTTGGACGCGTCCAATTCCCCCGCCGTGCTTTTGCAGGATCTTCTGGATGAATTGCGGAGGCGCCAGTGGCTCGATACTTGAACCAGTGTGGGAGATTGCGGGAGGCGCCAGTGGCTCGATTCCTAGGCGAGTTTTCGGCAGATTGCGGGGGGCGCCAGTGGCTCGACTCTTAGATCAGGTCGTCGGTCATCGGGAAATTCTGGCGCGTCTGCTCGAGGCCCGGTCTGAGGACCGCCTGCCGGGAACGATGCTTTTCACCGGCCCCGACGGCGTGGGTCGCAAACTGGTGGCCCATGCGTTGGCGCAAGCGATCTGTTGTCCCGTCCATAAACACGGCTGCGGCACCTGTGGCAGCTGTCTGCGCATTGCCCATCGCCAGTCGGAGTCGGTGCTGTGGATTGCGGCCGAGAAAAACCAAATCAAGATCGAACAATCGCGGGCGGTTTTGGATTTTTTGAGCTTGCAGGCCTGGGCCGGCAGCCGAGTGGTCATTTTCGAGAACGCCGAGGGGCTCAACCCGCAGGCGTCCAACGCCCTCTTGAAGATTCTCGAGGAACCGCCGCCGCAAAGTTATTTTTTCCTGATCGCCCGTTCACCCCGGCACGTTCTGCCGACCGTGCGGTCGCGTGCCGTTCACATCCCCTTTCATCCCTTGGCGGCGGCGGATCTGGCGAAAAAGGTGCAAAGCACTGCCCAAGTCGGTGCCTTCGGCACCTCCGCAGATGCCACGGGTGGAGTTCCCGCTTGGATGCTGGAAGCCGCGCAAGGGAGTTTCGCGCGGTTGCAAGATCTCATGGAAAGTGAAACGCGGGGGCCGTCGATTGAAATGATCACCTGGTGGTTGGAATCGCCGCAAGCTTACTTGCGGCCAGCCTTTCGGGAACGAACGAAGGAGCGCTTGACGGCCAGCCAGATCGCACGCCATTTTCAAGGCTTTTTCCGCGATTTAGCCCTGCGGCGGGCGGGTGTACGTCGCGGCCTTTGCTTTCCTGATCAGGCGGAGCTTTTGGAGCGGGCCAAGCCCTGGCTGCCTCAGGCTCCTTCGATTTTCCGGCTGGCGCTGGG
>PSRN01000221.1 GCA_003176075.1 Bdellovibrio sp. | reverse complement strand
AAGGCGCGAAAAAGTTTTAAGTATTCAGTTCAGGAATCAACATCGGGAAAAACTTATTTGATGGAGTACTAGTGACCCCGAGCCTTCTCGGAACAATGTCAATCGGCTGGCCGTCGGCGGATGGATCAGTAACCTTTGATGGAACGCCCAACAGCGCCGGGCTTAACGCCATCACCAACCCGCTAACCGCGTACAACACCCTCTTTGGCAATTTCAAATCACCGACGGGATCAACCACACCCAGCAATCTTTCGGCAAGAAGAAACGCCGTAGACAATAACACTTTGGCCCATCTCAAACAATTGCGAGCCCGATTGACCTCCTCAGAGGGCGCGGTCCTGGATGCCCACATCTCTCTTGTTCAAGGCATGCAAGGCCAATTGAATTCGAGTGGAAGTACTTCGGCCAGCTGCAGTCCACCTCTGAAGTCGGCAATGAACAACGACACGGGCAATGGTGGAGCGCCAGACTACACTTATTTGAATTCCGATTTTTCAAATTGGACCTCACTGATCACCCAGGCGTTTGCTTGCGACATCACACGAGTCGCCACAATCAACATCGGAGGCCCGTGGTCGGCCCAGAGTCCGGACATCTTCAGCCAGATCACCACACAAATTAACGGCAATCTGACCGGTAAATTTCCTGGTGGCGCGAACGATTACCATGGCTTGGTCACTCATAATACAAAAGGTTTGGCGACGACCACAGCCACTGACCCAGATTTGCAGATGGGTTGCTATGGTTTGTTTTACCAGCAAAAGATTGCCTCGCTGATGGCGAGTCTGCAGTCCACACCCGACCCCTACGATCCAAGCCACACCCTCCTGGATAACACGGTCATCCTCATGGCTTCCCAACACGCCTTCCAGGAGCCCTGGGCCAACAGCGCCGATCAATCAAACGTTCAGGGAACCGATTCTCACAGTTATGTGGACGGGAAATTCATGCTGCTCGGGGGTTGCGGTGGATTATTTAAGGGAAATCAAATAATCGCCGGAACTCCCCGAATTTTACCTTTTGCCAACGGGTATGCGAATTACATTACGCCTCTGGTTTCCGGCGGTGGGAACGTGAGCGTCAATAGTTCCTATTACATGGGTATGCCTCACAACGCTTTACTGACAACAATCGCAAATGCTTTTGAGTACAACTTGGCAAAGATGAGCCCGACCTTTCCACCCAACATGATTTCCTGGTTTGGGGAGTCGTCCTTTAAAACCTGGAACAAGACAACATGGTCCGCTCTAAATCTGGGTCAAACTGGATTTTGAACGACACAGCCAAATACCTTCACGGAATCCCTTGGTGTTGTAACATTGAAGATGGAACTGACGTTGGAGTGAACTATGAGCCCCGTGGTGTGGCTGTCAAATGCTGGATTAGGCGCTGTCTTGAATGCAGGGTTTCGGGTTGGCTATACTCCGCAGACCATGCGCCGAAATTTTCGCTGGATTTGCAAGGTGCCGCCGACGTGGTTGCAAAGACGTTTTCCGAATTTGGCGTCGGAAACGCGCACTATTGATTCAGTTGAGTGCGAGGCCATCTTTCCCAAGGGAGGGTACAATCAGACTCTGATTTATCTGCACGGTGGCGGTTATTTCATGGGCTCCTCCGCCGAATATCGTCCATTCGCCGCGCGTATTGCCAGCTCTACTGGAGTTCGAGTTTTGCTCGTGAATTATCGTTTAGCGCCGGAGCACCCGCATCCGGCCCCGTTAGAGGATGCCATCAAAGTATATAAAAAGTTAATTGACCAGGTTTTCGACCATAAGTTTATTCTTGGTGGAGATTCCGCTGGCGGTGGTCTCGCGTTATCCTTGCTGTTGGCTTTGCGGGATCAAAAGGTGCCGCTTCCGCGAAAAGCATTTTGTGTTTCCCCTTGGACGGATCGATCAGGTTCGTGCGCGTCCATTGATGCGAATGAAACCAAGGATGTTTGGCTCTCGCGAAGGCACATAGACGCTTGGGCGCCATGGTCGTTGGCTGGCCAGAACGCGCGTGACCCTTATATATCGCCGCTCTTTGGAAAATACGATGGAATTCCCCCATCGCTTATCTTTGTCGGTGACCAAGAAGTCCTTTTCGATGAGGCGCGATTGGTGGTCGACAAAGCCAAGTCAGAAAATGTGGACGCCGAACTTATTGTCGGCCGCTTCATGCAACATGACTGGTTCATTTCGCTTCCGTTTCTTACTGAAAGCCGATCCGCTTACCGCAAACTTGTGGAATTTATTCGCGAGTAACAGCTTCACGTTTCGAACGGAGAGGGCACCGTATGAGCCCCATTTCGTCACTTCCAGCCATGGGATCTAAGACTCTTTTCACTTGAGTTCTTTCAATATAAAATCAGATCACCGTTGGTGATTCTTGCCTGGCGCACAAGTGTCCCTCCAATCCGGCGGTGGTCAGTTGCGTTCGAAATCAAGTGATGAATTTCAAATTCATGGATGGAGTATTTTCCGGCGTAAAAAAGCACATCATCGTTGAGGTCGTGAACTGCCAATATTTCGATTGATGGCCACTGAAACATAGTCGTCAGGAGTATAAATCAGAAGACCTGCGACATCTTTTCCCCACGGCTTCCACGTGCCATCCTCAAATAAGATGTTAAAACTCTTGAGGTGCCAAGTACCTCCAATTGAATCCTTGGTGATTTGCACATCGACCCCTGCTTTCTCCATTACCTCGTCCCTTCGAAAGTTAATGTCGTGGCACGACTCGCTGGCCTGAACTGAATACACCTTCGATAGACAGGCCACAAAAAACGCTGCATTCATACAAACCACATAAATGAATTTCACTTTACGAATCAACCTCCCGCTTCGTGCCACAAAATCGAATTCCAGACGTCGAAGTCCAGACGTCATTGAAATTAGATTCCATCAGTGCCTCACGGCAAGAACCTATTGGATCAGCGGCTTGGCAGTTTGCCCTATGTAAATTCTCTATATTTGAAGTTGTGATTTCCTCAAAAATTGGTGTGTCGTGTATGTTCGGGGTAACAATGCATGCCATGAAAATAAAAGCCGCGACTATTTTTCTACCGATTATTTTTCTACTTAGTTTCGTTCAATATTCCCTTTGGGGAATGCAGTGTACGTCCCTCAATGGAGGCGAAGGGGGACGCGGTCCAAAGTCAGGCGCAGAAAGCTCAAGCGTTTTAGCCGGATCAACCAAAAGATTGATCGAGGTTGCGCGCCAGCTCTTCTTCGCACAAACGGAAAAAAGGCGGGTTCGGATCAGTCAGGATAAAAGTTCAGAAATCCTTGTTGGGCGCATTACCAATGTCAGACTCGTTGACCGAATCCTCCTCTACACGATTGCGGACGTAGAACGGGAGGCCCTTCATATTCGCGACATCCAGGACCTCGGTCCCTCTGTAGAAATCCTGGAACCAGAGAAGATCTTGGCAGCGCTCGCGTCTCAAAGTTACCTGCTTCCGCATGCAAGAGCCTTGCTTGCGGCGCAAGAACGGAGCCTTGAGACGGGGATCTTCCGAAATGATGGTGTGATTCTCCACGGGCTCGTCACTGGGGTCAGGCTTGTTGATCAAGAGCTCCTCTTTACGCTTGCGGACTTCAGTTTTGGGGAGACAAAAATGGAGGCCTACAGCATTCGCGAAATCAGGCTCGGGGATCCACATGTTGAAATCGTAGAACCAGCGAAGATCTTAACAGCTCTCGACGCCCAGCCCGCTCTGCTTGCGAAGGCGACAAAATTGCTTGAAGCACAAGAACACCTCCTTGAAACGCGGGTTACTTCTGCAAGTGGCTCCGGGAGTGAGATCACGGGACTCGTCAATGAGGTCAGACTTGTCAACGGAGAGCTCCACTTCACGATTTGGGACACGAGCTTCTCGAGAATGGTGGCTTCAAACATTTCCGACATCGAGGTCCTCGGTGCCTCTATCGGGATCACCGAACCTGAACAGATCTTAGCAACTCTAGCGTCCGACCCTCTCCGCTCTACGTATTATGAAACAAAATTACTTGAGGCCCAAAAACGGCACCACCTTGTGCGAATCTCTTTTCTTCATGGTGGGGTTGGTGTGCTCACGGGACCCATAAGTCAGGTCAGGCTTGCCAAGGGACAACTCTATTTCAAGATTGGCAATAGGGACATGGGCACATCTCGCATTCGCGACGTTCGAGTTCTTGAGACAGACGACGGAATTCATGATCCTGAAACAATACTGACCATGCTGTCATCAGACCCGGAGCGGTGATCCCACCTTTGGCCAGGTAAGCGTTGACAGTTCCTGCTACTTGCAGCGCAATTGGAAAGCATGGAGGGGAACAATATGGCTTTCGTTCTGGGTCTTTTCTTTTCGGTAGTTGCCCGGGCGGCGCCAGGTGACGTGATCGCGCTCACCAGGTTGACAGCGTTTTCGGTGACTGATGTCGCGTATTATCGAAAGCAGTTTTTTGATCCTCAATTGCAAGCCACGCTGCCTGATATCAAAAACGGGGTGGTGTTATATAAAGTCGTCTACGAGACTATTGATCTCGAGCATAACCCAAGCAAGGCCTCCGGGCTCCTGATAGTCCCTGATATTCAGGGATCCTTTGCAGTCGTCAGTTATCAGCACGGAACGCAGTCCAATCGAAAGGACGTGCCGTCAGCGGCCAATGGTGAAGGTCAGCTAATTGCCCTGACCTTCGGAGCCAGTGGATTCGTTGTGTCGGCCACCGATTACCTCGGCTTGGGCGACTCACCGGGTTTTCATCCGTATCTTCACGCTGGTTCGGAGGCTTGGGCGGCGGCGGATATGCTGAGAGCCACACGCAAAGCGGCAGCGACTCTCAAATTAGGTCTGAATTCCCGTCTGTTTTTGACCGGCTACTCCCAAGGCGGGCATTCCACCATGGCGTTGCACCGTTATTTGGAAACTAAACTTGCAAAGGAGTTTCAGGTGGCTGCCTCTGCTCCCATGAGCGGACCCTATGACTTATCAGGCATCACCTTGCAAGGAACGCTTAGAAACCCGTCCGCAAATGCTTCAGCCTACGTCGCTTACGCTCTTCTCGCGCAAAGCCAAATTTATCAACATGACTCGTGGCTGGAGTCGGCCATCCAGCCCGATGTACTCGCAATGCTTCCTGATCTATTTGATGGAACGCATGAACTGAGCGACATCGCCTCAGCGCTGCCGACAACTCCTGCTAGAGTATTGGATCCGAAATTTTTCCGGGAGCTCTTAAACAATGACCGGTATAACGTCGCCTTGAGAGACTTACGCAGAAATGATGTCGCCGATTGGAAGGCGCTGGCGCCCATCCACCTTTGTTTTGGCAAGGCCGATAGAGACGTGCCATATCAAAACGCGTTGATTGCCTTTGCGCACATGACCATCCTTGGAAGTTCCGTTGAACTCGTCAATGCAGGCGACCATCTGGATCATTCAAGCGCGGCAAAGCCGTGCTTTGTCCAGACGGCGAAATGGTTCGTTTCACTGTAATTGAAAAGTGTTGGAGGGGTTTTCTAAGTTCCAAACGAAAAGATAGAAGGAGGCTGGCCGGTTCCGGTCGATGGATTCATTGATTCATTGATTCATTGATTCATTGATTTGGCGGCGGCATCATCAAGGATGTCAACCCGGTATACGCGGAAATAGGTGCGATAGTCATGCAGCAACCAACCGGGAATCTCGAAAATTTCATACAGGTAAAGGAAATAAATTCGCAAAAGGCGCGACGTCAACATCGCCTGGACAATAAAGTTATAAAGACGGGTTGAAGACACGTTCATCCACACGAAATCGTTACCGCTGGGTCCTCGTTGAATTTGTAGAAGGTAAGATTCGCGCGCAAATCCATCCACGCTGGCTTCAACTATCCGTCCGTCGAACTCACCGCTCTTATAATTCAAGAAGTCTTCCCCAGAAAAAGGAAACTCATCAATGACATTGACGGAGCGAACCAGTGGGATGGGCCGGTTGGCCGACCAAACATTATAAGCAATTTGATTTGTTACAGTGAACGGCATGATGCTCCATTGAGCAAAATAGATCACCACAGGTCCGTTGAGACGCTCGTCGATTCGTTCCTGAAGGCTGGTGTAAAGGGTGCTGAAATGCCAAGGGTTCGTCTCCACCTTGCACAACTCTCTCACATTCGCCTCGGTCAGGTTACGAAGTTGAGAATCCTTGGTCGGGCCGAGGCTTTTTTGCTGTGCCTGCACGCAGTTGTGATCCACCCCATATCGAATTGTGCTATTGCTCCCCAAAAGTAAACGGCCTTCAAGTGTCCTTATGGGCCAGTACCCTTCCTCCTCAGAGTCGTCGATGAAGCCCATTTTGAACCCTCGCTTCGGCGTAAATGGATTCAAATTATAGTGGGTTTCATAATCCCAGATTAAAGGTTCCTGTCCCCAGGCCCGCATTTCGCTGAAAAGAAGATTCATTGCCACGACAAAACAGAAAGATGTTTGTGCCGGCTTCCTAAGTCCCAAGCCCATTTGCTGGCGAACAGCTTGAAAAGACAATCCCATTGGCTGATGTCTCCCAAACATTGACTGATTCTGCTCTTAGGAGCTTTTTGAGGCTCTTGCAAGGAAAACTGTGATACGCCCTATCTGCAGATCGTCGGCTCCCTGGGAACGGTACTCTTGAGTTGGAGGTGAACCCCGTGAGGCGCCGTCAAATTTCCAGGGCCTCGGTCCAGAGAATTGTTAAGCGATGAGGTTTAACTAGACCTGTCCGGGGGCAATGGCAAAATATTGATAACGACCGAATTAAGGCTTGGACATTAACCCAATGGGAGCCCGCGCAGATGTGGATTGTCAGCTTCGCTCTTTCCATCGCTCTTTCAGCCGACTGGTTCAAATCTTGCGAGCCGCCTACCGGTTTTCCTTCCCCAATTCAGGTGGCACCCTACGAAATCGATGGAATGGAAGAGAAAAGAATGGAGTTTCGGCCTGAGCCCTATACCGTAACCGAAATTGCCTTTTCTCCGGACGGATCAGTCTTCTTAGTGGTGAAAGATAAGAACGGTAAATATGGTTTCGCTCCAAGCAGATTGGCCAAGGCTGATTCTGCCATTGAAAGCGCTAGGACTAATTGTAAGGCCCTGGCGTCGCCCCGAATGGATGAATTGTGGGCGAATTTTATGCGTACTTTGCAAAGAAACTAGGGACCACTGATTTGCAGCGGATTTGTATCACTGACGGTCCGGTCGCAACAGCGATTTCCCCTTCGGCCGCCAAAAAGCATCACCTGAGCGTTGAATTCGATGGCAAGGTCCAGATCATCGGTGAGGTGCAACCCATTGGCCAGAACAAGAACTATCGGCGAGTTGCAAACAAACAGCAAGAAGACAAACCGCGAGCGGCATACGTAGTCCAAGACGAGCGTGGCCACCAAGCTACAGTCGACGAGAAAGATATTGATGCTTCGATCGTTCAAGGGGTTGAATTTCATTGCGAGCCGCAGGTGCCGGTTGATCCAAATATGCGTGAATACAACAAACGGCCCTCGAAGTGGAAAGGGCAAATCTAGGGCGTGTTAAAACACGCCCTGTGCGACAAGAAGTGTGAAAGAAGCTTCGCCGCCCACGCCGCCGATTCATCTTCGTCCACGATGTTGTCCGTTGGTATAGCGCATAATGTGCGTGCTTGCAAAGAGGGCGGCCTGAAATACTCGCTGCCATAAACAAAGCAGCCAAAGACATCGGCATGAATGAAAAGGAGTACGAGAATTGCGGCCGAGCGATGGTCTCGCAGATTTCTTTATTACATTCCTCCTCACATTACTCTCAATGAGGCTCATTGACTGCCTCGTGTACTGCCGCGCAAGCTCTGGCGATTGCGAGCGATCGCGAAGGGACTTCTTTTCAAGCCCTTGGTCAAAGACACCGCAGGGAATTCCCTCCTCACCCATGCCTGCAAAGCTCGATCGCAAGTATCTTTCCGTCTCTTAAAATGGACAAAAAGAAATTTGACTTTCAATATATCCAGGATAAATTGAAGTAAATGTTTCGAAGGTGGGTTTCCATATCTGGAAAAAAATCGATTCTCCTCTTGGGCCCCCGGCGGGCGGGAAAATCCACGCTGATCAAACAACTCTTCCCCTCCTACCGTTACGTAAACTTGGATGACTTAGACGAGCTTGAGCAATCTAGGCGAGACCCTAAAGGATGGCTGTTGGAGTTGGGGAAAAGCGTCGTGATCGATGAGGCACAGCGGGCGCCGGAAATCGCGATCCCGCTCAAGAAAGTGATCGATGACGAAGGCGCGCATTACGTGCTATCGGGCTCGACCGGCCTTGGACTATTCCAAAAAACCACGGAAACCCTGGCTGGGAGAGTGGAGATCCAGCAATTACCCCCGTGTTGTTTCGGTGAGGATAAAGGAGAGCCCCTCCACTCCCTCGATCGGTCCATGGTGAACACAAAGAGGCACAGAGAGGCACAGCGCGAATTGAAAGATTTCTGTCAATTCGGTGGCTTCCCCGAGGTGCTTACGCAGGATTCTCCTCACGAA
>PSRN01000018.1 GCA_003176075.1 Bdellovibrio sp. | reverse complement strand
CCTTGCTGGACTGACGGTCTAAGGTCCGGATAAAGCACCTTTCCCCAAAAATTGTGGATAAGTCCGGGAGCCGAAGCTTGGACCGGCTTGGAGCTCATGACATACTCTTGGTTATGAAGCGAGTTCCCTTATTTTCTATGCTTGTTGTTTCATCATGCATTTCATCATGCAAGAGCGCGCAGAAATCACATGCAAGGTATCAAGTTTCAGACAAGCCATCTTCGGCATTGACTTCGAAGGAATGGAATGAACGGCTCCAGCGCGATTTGAATCGAGTGGTGGAGAAAAGAAATGAAATTGATGGCCGGATGGCGACGACTTTGCCGTCCTCGGGAGAGCAAAGCCTCTACAACGAAATGGTCGCGGCCTATGAGAGAAATGATGAACTCAGCTTTCAACCTCGCTTTCAACGGATGATGGCGGACCATGCAAAAAGCGTGTGGGCCGACGACGCCATCTATCTTGCCGGAATGCTAAAATTCAGCAACAAGCAATACGGCCAAGCACTGCAATTGTTCGCGAAAATTTTGGAAAATTATCCTGAAAGCAACAAAGCCCGCGCGGCGCTTTTCGCGAAGGGAGCGGCCTATCGTCAGATGAATCTACTGCCGCAAGCGAAAGAAATTTTCGAACAGGTCCAGTCGCGTTTTCCAGGGAGTCCCGAAAGCCGTCGGGCCGACGTTGAACTCAGAATCATGAAGTAAAGCGAAATGAAATGAAATAAACTGAAGTGACGTGACGTGAAGTGAAGTGAAGTGAAAATGATGAGGGGGAATTTCAACCAGCGAAAATCCAATGACCCCGTTCTTAGACGCGCTCATAGATGCGTTCTTAGGGGTCTTTCCTGGAGACCTCTTTGGGCGACGGGGCTCGTTGGCCTAGGGTGTTTATCCGCGCTTGCGCAAGACGATCCCGATTTGCGCATTGAGCGCAATTTTCACATTATATATCGAAAATACAACGAGGCTCCCACATCCCAGGGCAAATGGGAAGAAGTCTTGAGTCACGCTCGCGATAAAAATTACGTCATCCAAAAAGGGGATACCCTTTGGGATATCTCGCAAACTTTTTTTGGTGATCCTCAGTTTTGGCCCAAGGTTTGGTCCTTGAACCCAGACATTTACAATCCTCATGAAATTCTTCCCCGGGGAAGCGTTCGTTTTGTGATGGGTGCGGAAAACGAACCGCCTCAGATGGGTTTGGCGAAAGAGGAAAAGACGGAAGCTGAAGAACAAGAAGAAGAAGGTGCGGCAGCGGAAGAAGGCGAAAGCCCGGAGGCCGAAACGGAGAAATCCCCGGCCAGTAAATGGAAAGTGCTGAATGTGGATCTGTCGGAAGTCGTCCTGCCGCCCCCCGGAAAAAAGTCGAGGCCTCCCAACGCCTTGCCGGGAAGCTTGCCGCCTTATGTTTATTTTCGCAATCCGCTCACTGACGTGGAGATGGAACTGACAACCATCAAGCGTTCGGATACCGAAAATGTTCCCGTGACCATTCCCTACTTCGTTTCAGGCGGCGATCTCAATTCGGTGGGACGGATCGAACAAACCGAGTCGGGCAGCAATGTCGCCGCTGAGCGGGAATCAGTTCTCGTGAAAGGCGCGGGGGCTCAGACCGGCGCGCGCTTGCTGGTGGTGCGTCGCTTGGGTACGGTGAACATGGCTAGCGGCAACGTCAACCAAGTTCAAGGCGAAATCGTCGTCGGATCGCCAGTCAACTCCGCTGAAGGGTTATTCCGTGCCCAAGTGATCAAAGCCTTGACGCTGGTCACTCTCGATTCGCAGCTTTTATC
Organism: Bdellovibrio sp.; assembly: GCA_003176075.1. Lineage (GTDB taxonomy): Bacteria > Bdellovibrionota > Bdellovibrionia > Bdellovibrionales > Bdellovibrionaceae > PSRN01. The sequence continues at coordinate 22,085 of PSRN01000018.1, read as the reverse complement.
TGAGCCTCTGCCGGTGATGGTGCCGTCTTCGGTGAGCCAAATGACCGCCGTGCCCGGCGAGATCATCGGCGGGCAATTTTCGACCCGACGCCGGCTTTTTGGGCCCTTTGCGGTTGTTTTTCTGAACATCGGCGCAGCCAAAGGTCTGACCGTGGGCTCCCATTTGCCGGTTTACAGAAATCCTCGCGTCCGGGTTCCTGACTCATTGGTGAAGGAAAACCCCGCCGAAATCGGCGAGCTGCAGATTGCGCGGGTTGAGGAAGGAGTGGCCACCGCGGTGGTCCTCAAAGCGTTGGATGAGATTCGAGTCGGCGACGTGACGAGCCCCGGACTATAAGTTCGCGGACGCGGAGTCAGCCTGGCCTTCATTGGGATTCTTCCCGGGCCCCGATTTTTCATGGCGTGTATCCCATGAGTTCTTTGAACAATGATGAGATGGTGGCTTTCGCGGTTTGGTCGGTGGAGGAGACGAGGCTCCCCTTTGGGATTTATGAACAGGGCCTTGTTGACTTTCAAACGCGGGGATCCCTGCAAGCGCTGGATCCAGGGAATTTCGCGTTCATAATTAAGAAATCGGGGCAGGACTGGCGGGTCAAAACCGATGAAATCCGAAAGTGGCGGGAGAAAGGCGTGCGGTTTCTGGTGCCCAGCTTCTCGCTTTTTCCCAAGAGTTTCCGGCAAATCCATTCACCTCCGCGCTTGCTTTACTATCACGGCTCCCTTGCAGGACTGCGGAATTTTCGCCTGGCGATCGTGGGAAGCCGGGAACCCTCGGGTCTTTCTTTGGCGTGGATTGAAAATGAAATTGGCGATCTCCTGGAGCGCCAAAATATCTGCATCGTGAGTGGCGGCGCCAGGGGTATTGATCAGGCGGCCCACCGCATGGCCTTGCGAAAAAACAGGGCCACGGCCGTATTTTTGCCGAGCGGACTTTTTAGAATCTATCCTGGTTCACTCTCCCAGTGGATCAAACCTGTGGTTGAGGGGGGTGGCGTTTTCCTTTCCGAATACGCCCCTTATGTCACTCTCCGCAAGAGTCACTTTGCCCAGCGCAACCGGTTGATCGCGGGTTTGGCGCAAGCGACGTTGATCATGGAGGCCCGTCCGCGCAGTGGAACACTGCTGACCGCCCAGCAGGCCGTCGAACAGGGGCGCCCGCTCTTTGTGGTTCCGTCCCATCCCTACGATGGAAACAGTCAAGGGGGTCTTCACTTATTGAGCGAAGGGGCGACCATGGTTGTTGATGCGCGTGATTTGTTGGCTTTTGTTCAGGCCGAACTCCAGCTGAATTTACTAGGGATTGATCTTCCTCCCGCTTCCTTTCTCTAGCGGTAGGTGAGGGGTCGATGTGAGGGGAGAAGTGAAAAAAAATGAAAAAAGCTTTGGCTTTTATTTCCTCTTCAAACTACACTTATGTTCAGGGAGGGGCGATGTGGTCAAGGATGACCGGAGTGGTAAGGATGCTGCTACATCGCTCGATTTTTTAATTCCACATCTTTCTCAGACGCCACAAAGCCAAAGCCATAAAGAAGCCGTTGGGTAGCCAAAGAGCCAGTGCCGCCGGCATTTGATTCGCTCGTGCCATGCCCTCAAGGGTGATGTAGAGAAGCCAATAAAGGATGATCACTCCCAAGCTCATGACAAAGCCTCCGCCTTTTTGTGATCTGCGGTTGGGTTGGGTTCCAAGGGCCACACCTAAAATTCCAAATATCAGACAGGCGACCGAAACGGCCCATCGTTTGTGCAATTCAATGCGAAGAACCCGGCCTTCTTCCTCGTTCAATCCCGGCCTTGCCAGATGTTCCAGGATTTCATCCAAACTGAACGACTGGGGCGATTTCGCCCTGGACTCCTCGTGAACGGGATCGGTGAGACGGACTTCGAAGGTGCCAAACTTTACTTTCGTATGGGATTCCCCGTGGGTTTCCCCGCTGCGGTGAATGTCGCCGTCCTTGAGCAAAAGCAAAATGGAATGTCCAAGTTGCTGTGGATCTTGAATGATCTGGCCGGTCTTTGAAATAATGGTGAGCGGCGCTTCTTCGGACCGCTGGTCGTAAATGAATACTTTTTCGATCTCACCCGTCTTTGAATTGACCTTGTTGGCGTAGACAATGAGATCAAAAAAACCCTCGGAGAAAGTTCCTTCCTTGAGACTGGCGCCGGCCTTCGTTTGTCCGAGTTTGGTGATCAACACTTCGAATTGGCGGTTGCCCCAGGGGGCCAACTGAAAGGAGGTTTGCGCTGACACAAACGCCACCAGGGCGGAGAGCAAGAGAGCCGGCAGGGTCAAAGATCCTTGCGAATAGCCGACCGCCTTCAAAGCCACGATTTCTGAATCCTGACTCAGTCGACCGTAGGTCAAAAGGACAGAAAAAAGCAGGCTCATGGGGAGGATGGCTGGCAGGAAACTGATTGAAAGATAGCCGACGATTTCAAGGATGGTCAGAACCGAGATCCCGTGCACCAACACGAACTCAGTGAGACGAAGGGCCTGGGCCATCAAAAGGATGAAGATGAAGATAAAGACGCCGATAAAAAGGCTGGGCCACATTTCAAAAAAGATATAGTTTGTTGCTTTGCGCCCTTTGATCCAATTCACAGCAGATTAATTTACCATGTTTTAGATCCTCTGCTAGACTGAATGCATGCCTCGACGAGTTCTTCTCTTCATTGACGATTTCAATGAAAATCTCCGCGTTGAGACTCTGCTCAAAAAGGTGGGCTTTGACGTCATTGGTTTGGTCACTGAAGCCCGTCTTGAGGATCAAGTCATTTCCTTTGGACCCGAAGCCATTGTCGCTTCAGGCAAGGGGGAAAAACTTTCGGCCATGTCCGTGGCGAGTCGTCTTAAGGACCAGCGAAGTTTTTCGGGTGCCGTGATTTTAGGCTTTCCCCCGGAGGTGAGGGTCAGTCCGTCGGAGCTTTTGCGGGCGCGGGTGGATCGAATTTTGGACTCACCGTTTCGTTCAGAAGCGCTGCTGACGAATCTGGCACAAGTCCTTCGCATGGATCCAGGGCCACTCATTGAAAAATACAAGAAAATCAGCGCGGTGGAAGACTTTAATCCGGAACCTGATGGGTATCAGATTGTCCGCGGCTCTCCCTCCGAGTCACGAGTCGCAAAAATCAAAGGCGACAGCCGGGAAGAGCGCTACCGTCAGGTTGTTAAGCAAAATGGATTTGACAAGGCCCAAACCACGTTTGAAAAAAGCTCTATCCGACAGCGATGGAACGACTTAGAGAAAGACTGGAATGTGCCGTATTTGGCGGAACTCCGCCGCCTGAAAGTGGAATTTGCGAAGGCACTTTTTGGTCTTAGAAAGAAAAAGGATTAAATTAGAAGAGAATTGAAAAAGGATTGAAAAAGGATTGAAAGATGGCAAATACGACACCGGTCACTGATGCAAATTTTGAAGCTGAAGTTCTTAAGGCGAGTCAGCCCGTGCTGGTGGACTTCTGGGCTCAGTGGTGCTCCCCGTGTTTGGCGATTGCCCCAAAGCTTGAAGAAATCGCTGGAGAAATGAAAGCCAAAATCAAGGTCGTCAAACTGGACATCGATGCCAATCAGGAGACCCCGGCGAAATACGGCATCCGCTCGATCCCAACGATGATTCTTTTCAAGGACGGCAAAGTCGTCGATCAGGCGATGGGAAATATGCCGAAAGAAAATATCGTTAAGTTTATTTCTAAGTTTGTTTGACCCTCTTAGAGCGCATCTAAGAAGTCATGCATCATGATTTAGCCCGGTACGGGTGACAGTTTGCAGGACAGTTGTCAGCCACAGTTTGGAGCAACGGAATCGGTTTCAGTTCGGTTGTCAGTTGCAAAATTCCATCGACCTGAGTCGTAATTACGAGAAGTTTTCAGAAACGAGCGAGTGCATGATTTATACTGCCATGAGCCACCTTATGCTGAAGCGACTCGCTCGCGGCCATGCTTGGAGGTGAACTCATTCGACTCGATGCTCGAATTTCTTGCGGGTCAACGTATAGAGAATGGCTCCCAATTGCGATCCAAGATTTTTGATTTCTTCGTTTCCTATTTTTTCCAGTTCAAGGACTGCTTGACATTCGCGAAGGCTACCAAAGGCCATTGAGTAAAATCTCACTTGGTCCGCCGCCGTCCGTTTCCCGGATCCCTCCGCCAAATTCAAAGCCACAGAAGAACTCGCACGCAGAAGTTGATCCTGCAAGAATCTTGGTAACTTCAGGCGTTTGCAACACCAATAGTACTGTTTAGCCAGTTGAAAGGCTTGAAAGTCCTCGAGCATATTGACTTGGCAATGCAAACTGAAAGCCGAACTGATACTGATTCCGTTGCTCCAAACTGTGGCTGACAACTTTACTGCAAACTGTCATCCGTACCGGGCATCATGATGCATGACTTCTTAGATGCGCTCTTAGAACAAATACCTGCGGTAAGCCACGCTGGAAATCAAACCCAGCCCCATCATGGTCGTCAGCATGGACGATCCGCCGTAAGAGAGCAGGGGTAGTGGCACACCCACAATCGGCAGAAGGCCGATGACCATGCCGACGTTGATAAACATATGCCAAAAAAGATAACAAAGGACTCCCAACGTTAGAAGCGCGCCAAATTTGTCCTTGGCAGTGGCGGCGATGCGAACGCCGATCACAAAGAGCGCGGCAAAGACCAGTAGGGTTAAGACACTGCCAAAAAAGCCGAACTCTTCGCTGAGAACGCTAAAGATAAAGTCAGTGTGCCGCTCGGGGAGGAACTCAAGCTGTGACTGCGTGCCTTTGCGAAAACCTTTGCCGAACAACTTCCCGGAGCCCACGGCGATTTTTGATTGAATGCTGTTGTAACCCGAACCTCGCGGGTCATTGGAGGGGTTCAAGAAATTAATAATGCGGTTTTTTTGATAGTCGCGCAGCCCGTAGGTCCAAATGACCGGAGCCGCCACGACGGCGAAACCGACCACGGCGGCGATAATCCAGCGGCGGATTTTCATAAAAAACAAAATGGAGCTGCCAATCAGGGCGATCAAAAGCGCCGTTCCCATGTCGGGCTGCTCGACCACAAAAATGAACGGCACGATCATCAGCAGCAGCGGCAAGAGAAGTTCCCTCAGTCCCATGCCGGGACCGTCCACCGACTTTGGACTCAAAACCCTGGCCAGGATGGCGATCAGCGCCAGCTTCATGGTCTCGGAAGGTTGGTAGTGGAAGAAACCCAGATCAATCCACCGCTGACCGCCAAGGGCGACCCGGCCGTAGAAGGTGACGTAGAGAACGGCGCACAGATTGATCACGAAAATCAGCGGGGCCAGGCGAAGAACCAAGCGGTAGTCGATCAAGGTCGTGACAAAGAAAGCGCTCCAACCGACGGCAAGCCAAAGAATCTGATTGATGAATAGAGGACCCACGCCGGTGGAGTAAGGCCCGTGGGTGGCGCTGTAGAGGTTGATCAGCCCAATGCTGTTCAAACCCAGGATGCAAACAACAAAATTCCAATCAATCCGCTTGAGCAGGGTTCTTTCTTCAACTTGCAGAGAAAAATCCATAAGTTCTTCCTTCTCTCCATGGGCGGTTCATTTCATGGGCGGTTCATTGAACGCCCGCGGAATGTCATTTCACTCGCCCTCCGGCGGCTCTCCCAAGTCAAGGGGTGCTGGCGCCTGGTCCCGGTGTTCTTTTTCGGCTTTGGCGCCCTCTTCGATCCAGTCTTTATGATACTTGTTGAAATAGGCGAGCATGACGTCGCGAACCAACGGTGAAGCGCCGGGATTTCCATGGCAAGAATGCTCGGCCAGAGCCACGACCGTGATCTCTGGCTGGTCGGCCGGAGCAAAAGCGATGAACCAGCCGTGGTGGCGCTGGTGGAAGGGGCGATTTTCGCACTTGGTGTAAATATCCGACGCTGAAAAACCCATGACTTGCGCCGTTCCCGTCTTTCCCGCCATCTCGATCCCTGGAATGCGCACGCTCCTGGCGGTCCCGCGATGGCCTTGAATCACCCGCTTCAGAGCGTCCTTGACCACTTTGAAATTGCCTTGACTCATTTTTATGCCGGTGGATTGGGTTTGCGTTAAGTCACGCAAGATTTGTGGTTGGTTTTCCTTGAGCACCTTGCCGTCGACGTCCTTCACGCGGTGAACCACAAAGGGCCGGACCACCCTTCCTTCGAGACCGATGGCGTTGTAGGCGACAGCGAGCTGTATGGGGGTGACTTGCACAAACCCCTGTCCAATCGCGTTGCTCAAGTTTTCGCCCGGCTGCCACTCCTGATGGAAGGTGGCTTGTTTCCATTCAGCGCTCGGCATAAGGCCGGAAACTTCGCGAGGGACTTCCACTCCGGAATGCGAACCAAAGCCAAAAGTGGAAATGTATTTGAACATCCGATCGATGCCGAGAGCGATTCCCATTTTGAAGAAGAACACGTTGGCGGACTGCTCGATGGCTTCATAAACGGTGACGTTGCCGTGGCCGCCGCGGACGGAGTCATGGTATTCGCGCCGCCCGAAGCGCATGGAGCCGGGGCAGTAAATAACGGTTTGCGGAGTGATGACTTTTTCCTCCAGCGCCGTCATCGCCATGAAGGGCTTGAACGTGGAGCCCGGCGCGAAGTGATCCTGCACGACTTTGTTGAGGAGCGGTTTGTTCGGATCATTGATCAATTTGTTCCATTGCGCGCGGGTGCGCAGGATGGAATTTGGATCATAGGAAGGGGCGCTCACCCAAGCGAGGACTTCACCGTTGGTCTTCATGGCGAAGACGGCGCCCTGGCGATTCAGCTTGGTGATGGAGTTCCAGGCGGCGTCCTGAAGATCCTTGTCGAGGGTCAGCTCGGCGTTGGCGCCGGGGATCGGCTCTTGATCATGAATCTGCTCACCGTAAATGCTCGCGTTTTGGGTGAGGGCCTCGCGGCCGAGCGCATCGACCTGCAGGAACTGATATCCATCCTGCCCCCGGATTTCCCGCTCGAGGACCTCTTCGAGGCCGGATTTCCCAATGATGTCCCCTTGCTCGAAAGTCAATCCTTTGAAAATTTGATTGTAGACGGGAAGTTGCTTGGCGGAAATTTCGCCGACGTAACCGAAGAGCTGGGCGCCGCTTTCCCCCAAGGCGTAGTGGCGGACCACCGTTTCCCGAATCTCAAGGCCAGGAGTGTCGAGACGGATGCGCTTGAGGCGGAAGACCTCATCGCGCGAAAGGTTTTCCTTGAGTTTGACTTGCGCGAAGGGCCCGTTTTGCTTGCGGCTGCGTTCCACCTTTTCAACAACCTTCTCCGCCGTGGTGCCAAGAATGGGTGCGACCCGGGCGGCGACCTCGTCAGTATCGTCAATGTACTGCGGGGAAAGGATGGCCTCGAAGCCGGGGTTGTTCTCCACCAAGATCCGACCTTCCCGGTCCACCATGTGTCCCCGGGGTGCGACGATCTTGACTTGCTTGATACGGTTTTTCTCGGAAAATTCCCGCAGCTCGGAACCTTGAATGATCTGCAGGTACCACAGGCGGGCGGAGAAGGTGACCACGGCAATGGTTAAAGCGACGTAGAAGTAGCGGTAGCGGGGGAGAAATTCCTTTGCTTCTTCTGGATTGTTGATGAATTGGGTCACGCGGAAACCTCACGCACGGTGGCTTTCGCGCTGTCCACCGGCCGCAGTTTTTCAAGGCGGATCAGGGCTCCGTAAATCAGCGGCGAGGCAAGAGTTGTCAGCAGAGCTTCGAGAACGCGGGTGATGGGCAGGAGCGGTGCCGAAGACTTTTCAAAGGTCGAGGAAAGCCCCACCAGGGTCACATTCCAAAGGAGGCAGCAGAGACCGGTGGCGGGAATAAAATAGCGCAGCCCAGGCCAGAAAAACTTGTTCTTCGCAAAGGCAGCGGCGCTGACCAGGACCAGGAAGGTCGGCCAAATCATTTGCAAGGAAAGGCTGGTGAACGAAAGCATGATCAAGGCGAAGAAGTAAGACATGAACAGCGCCTCAAAATAGGGCCGGTGAAGACTCAAGAATAAGATCCACGGCAGCCAGAACTGTGGCATTTGAATGCTGCCAAACAGATTCGGCCATACCGTCGTCTGAAACCCGCAACAAAGAATCGCCAATACAAACTGCAGGCTCATCACGCGCAGGGAAAACGGGCTCATCGGGTTTCCACTTCCGGTGGATAGGGCGGCGAATTTTGCGTCATGGAAAAGCGTTCGGTGAGATCTTCGTTGGCGGCGTTCAAAAGAACAAAGACCTCTTCGACTTTGTTGGGATCAACGACGGGGCGCAGGTCCACCCGCAAGCTGACGGAGTAGCTCCGGCTTTCCACGGCCTCCACCGTGGCCACTGGAAAACCCTTGGGAAAAATGTTGTCCAGGCCGCTGGTGACCACCAGATCGCCGGCTTTGACATCTTCTGATTTTTCGACGTAGCGGAGGGCGCAGGCGCCGGCGCTTTTCCCCTCGACGATCCCCCTGGCGCGCGAGCGGACGACGATTCCATCCACCACCGCGTAACGGTCAGTGATCAGGAGGACCATCGAACTAAAGGCTTCAGGGCGAAACACGTAACCAAGGGCCCCTTCCGTCGAAATAACCGCCTGGCCGGCTTGCAGGCCGTGGTGTTTTCCCTTGTTGATGCGAATGGTGGAGTGGTCGCTGAACAGGTCGCGGCTGATCACGCGCGCGGCGACCAATTCCATCTTGGTGCGGGAGCGGAAATCCAAAAGCGCATTGAGCCGTTGGTTTTCTTTTTGCACATCATCCAAGACGCTGAGACGGGCCCGCAGTTGCTGATTCTCTTCTTGCAAGTGGCTGATTTCGCTTTTGATGTTGAGGAGGTTCACGTATTCGGAAGTGGTTCCGCGGACCCCTTCGGAAAACAAATAAAAGGCCTGTTGCACGCCGGCCGCCGCCCATTGAAGTGGCTGGTTAAACCAACCGCTATCAAACGGGGTGTGTTGCATATTGAGTGACAGGAGAGGGAAAAAAATTGCAAAGCCATAGGCAAGAACTTTGCGAAGATTCAGGTGGAATCGGTTCAACGGGTCTCCTTCCCCACCCGGTGGCGGCGTCTGCGGAGGTGCTGGGATCTCAATCGTCGGCTTTTTTTCAGGCTAACAAAAAAGGCTGTATGAATACAAATATTTCCCCTTGAAATTGCGAGTTAATCGGGATTTTATGGGGTCGCCAGCGTGGGCGACGAAGCCGCCACGGGATCAATTTTCTAGGAGTAGACGGCATGACAAAACCATCCATGGCAGATGCCCTGAAAAAGAATCTGAATCGGCGCGACTGGAATTTTAAGTCCGTGACGGCCTTGGTCCTTTTTGCGGCCATCATTCTTGTTTTCGTTTTGTTCAACGGCTATGGCGGACGATTCGCCGCCGTGGGAATGGGGGCGGCGGCGCGGGTGAATTCCACCTACATTTCCATGTATGACGTCGGGAGAGAAACCGAGCGGCTGGAGCGTTTTTATGCCGGAATGTTGGGTGGTCAGATGGGCGAAGCGCAGCGCCAGTTTTTGCAACAACAGGCCTTGGAAACTTTGATTCAGACTGAGCTTTTGGCGCAGTATGCTGAAAAAAATGGCATTTATGCTACCGATCGTGAGGTGCAGGAAACCGTGATGAAAGAAGTTCCGGTGTTCCAAGAGGACGGCATTTTTCGCTTCGAACGTTATCGGTCAATTCTGGAAGCCAATCACCTCACCCCGGCGGAATTTGAGGAGAGCTTGAGGCGTGACAAAAAAAAGGAGAGAATCCGCGACCTTTTTCAGTTTAGTTCAAGTCCGTTGGCGATCGATTTGCAGACTGAAAAGGAGCTTGATCAGACCGCACTCCAATTTCAGTATGCGAAATTTGATAAGGATGAGGGAAAAATGGGTGTTCATCTCAGCGACGCCGAGGTTCGCGAGAAATTGAAAGACCCGGAGTTCAAGAAAAAGGTCGAAGGCGATTTTAAAATGAATTCCTCCACCTATGACCAACCTGAGCAAGTTCACGCTCAGCATATTCTGATCAAGGCGGAAAAAGGAAATGCCTCATCTGAAAGTGGGGCCCTTAAGAAAATTCAAGAGATCAAAGAGAAATCCGGCAAAATGGATTTTGGCAAGCTGGCGGCGCAATATACCGAGGACGTGGGTTCGAAGGCAAACAAGGGCGACCTGGGAAGCTTCGGTCGCGGCCGTATGGTTCCAGAATTCGAAACGGTGGCCTTTGCTCAAGCCGTGGGGACGATCAGTGACCCCGTGAAGTCCCCCTTCGGTTACCATTTGATCAAGGTGTTGGAACATCAACCTGAAAGAAAAGCGGATCTGCAGGATTTTGAACTGAAGATCGCCAAGAAACTGATCGCCGAGGAGAAATTCGAAACGGAAGTGAAGAAGCTCGAAGAGGCCCTCAGTCAAAATAAATTGGCTGAAGTCGATGAAATTTTGAAGGCCAATTCAGTCGCATGGCGAGATTCTGGCCCAGTGGCCCTGTCGGCCGAGCAGGTGCCGGCCCTCGGTAGTCCAGTGCTCAGTCAGGCGGCCTTTGAGCTTTCCAGTCAGCGTCCAATGTCAAAGCTGATCCGCGATGGTTCATCCCGCGTTCTGATTCGGTGGAAAGGTTTGTCTCCAAAGAAAGATGCGCCGGCGAAAACCGAGGATTCGATGGAACTTGCGCGAGAGCGGGGGATGGATCGAATGAACGCTTGGTTGGAAGATCTACGTCAGAAAGCGCATATCGAAAGAAATTTGACGGGTCCAAAAGACAATTCATTAATGGATTAGGGCGTATCCTATCAGCTGATCTTCACTGCCTGTGTGAAAAAGGCGTTGTCGAGATTGAGAAAGCAATTTGTATGCCCTGTTAGAATCTTGGCACTTGGTTGAAATCCAACGGTTGTCGACAGAAACGCGTCACATTTTTACGTGGATCGGTTAACTGGTCCTTCATCGGGCATTTCTTTTGCATTTGAGTACGCTCGCAGGGGGAGACTTCCATGATTCAAGGCCTCGGAGTCCAACGGACCGATTTCCGGAAAACGTCCGCAATGGTGTTTACACCGCTGATTTTCGTTTCGATGGGCATTCATTTTTTCGCGGGGGCAACGGCGAGGGCGGAATTCAAGCCGAATATTGACGAGACTGAAAAAAGTGACAGTTGCAGCGCGGTTGTACCGGGTCTTGAGGTTTCGCAACGGGGAGATTGGAGCCGCTCAGAGCAATTCAAAAAAATTCCGTATGAAAGTCGCGATTTGCGTTTTCTTATAGACAAGAAATTTGACTTTAATAAGCGGATTACGGCTCTCGTTTACCGGGACGTTCGAATTGATAAGACGGTGTCGGTGACTTTCGATTATGTGAATGGCCGTTGCGCCGTTGATCGGATGGAGGAAACCGATGAAAAGGGGAACCAGATCTTTGTGACAAGCAGATCACTCTGCGAAGATTTGAAGACGATCTCCGATCCTGAACTACTGAACAGAAAATTATTGGATTCGAATGTGATGCCAAAGGTGGGACTTTTCCAGATGTGCAGGTGTGCAGCCGGCGAAGTCGATTGTGCCTGTGAAACTGATCCGCTGAAGCTAAGGGACAGATTCTTAAGGCGCTGTAAAGAATACCTTCCGATTCGTCTGGCAATCGATGGAAAAGAGAATGCAAAAACAAATGATAATCCAGGACCCGCTTCTAATCCCCCATCCCCCCGGGTTAAACCAACACGATCTAGAAGGCGATAGATTCTCGCAACTGACTCATTTTGAACCGTCAGATAAAAAGGTTTTCGCCGAAACATCTGTGCGAAGACTCATCGATGGTTTTTGCACGTAGTGCCGACGGAGAGGAAGAAAACTTGCGGGTGGGATGATTGGAGCCAGTCCGGATAATGCTCTTGGTGTTATGACCATTTATGAAGCCTTGAGCTCCAGCACTTGCGGCGTTCGCTTGCCAATGAGTTTTGAGAAAGCTCCTTCAACGTGAAGTCCAAGCCGTTCCGCCGCATAGGTTCTCACGGCGACTTCGTTCACAGGGTGCAGTCGTTGGGTTTCGGCCTTCTCCCATTTCATAACCGTGGCGGCGGAAAGATCCATAGGACCCGCGAACTTCTCGTATGACAATCCAAGCACTTTCCGGAGGAAGCGTACTTCCTTCCCTCGTAGAGGGACACGGGTTTCAATGACTGCCGTAGCAGCAAGGCGTTCGAGAATTTCGATGTCAAGGTCTACAATATCACCATGGTCGGATGAACGCATCGGCACATTTTTAAACACGATATACTCAAGCGAGGTCGCGTTCCTTAGTTCACCCTTCCATCTCTTGACCGCCTTGATTGCCATGAGGAGCTCCTTTCAAAAGACTGTGATAATGAGTGTGCCGCCTTCATACACGCACACAACCGCTAGTTCCACGCCATCCAGATCAAGCCCGGTAACCTTGAATTTTCCACCCCCGGCTGGCCTAATAATTCCGTGACTTCCAAGATTCCGAACATCTGCCTTGGTAACTGAACGTTCTGCCATCCGCATTAGAGCGTGGCGTGTGAAACGGAATTCTCCGGAGGCCAGGTCTTCAAGTAAAGGGCGGAGTTAACGACACTCAGCTATACTGCCAAAAGTCATTGAATTTTTCAATGAAAAAGAGCGCGGAGGCGTATGTATTCAAAAAGCCGCTCGCATTCGGTCATCACTTTTCTTTGAAAAATTGGAAGGCCTCCGGGAAGAGCTCGGTGAAGGGCAAGCTCCTTTCGACGCCTGAAGGGCCCGCCAGGTGAATCACCAGGTTGGGGCTGGCGAATTCAGACAGAATTTGGCGGCAAACCCCGCAAGGGGCGACGGCAGGAGATCTATTCGTGAGAACGAGAACTTCTTCCAGCTTGCCTCCTGGATTTTCGCTCAGGGCTTTCCACACAGCGACCCGTTCGGCGCAGACCGTAGCGCCGAAGCTTGAATTTTCAATGTTGGTTCCCGCATAAATCTTTCCGTTATCAAGTTTCAGGGCCGAGCCGACGGCAAAATGACTGTAAGGTGAGTAAGAGTTTGCACGAGCGGCCTTGGCCAAGTCAAAAAGCGCATGATGTGAATTTTGAACCTTCATTTTTGAGCCTCCGTGAAGAAATCGAAACCACCAATCTGGCGAAGAGTTTGGCCGAGTTGAATCAAGGGGAGTCCTTCGATGGCCGATGGGTCCTTACAGGCAAGCTCCTCCACCAAACTGATTCCGTGCTTTTCAAATTTGTAGGCGCCGGCGCAGTCCGTGGCCTGATCCAGCTTCACGTAAGAGGCAATCTCTTCCTCGCTCAACGGCCGTAAACGAATCCGCGTGACATCAGAAAATTCGTGAACTTTCAGGCGGCAAGAGACACAAACAGCGGTGATCAGATAATGCTCTGTTCCGGAAAGAAGGCGAAGCTGTTCCATCGCCTTTTCCGCCGAACCCGGCTTTCCCAACAGTTGTCCCCGCCACTCTACTAATTGGTCAGCGCCCACCACGCAATTTTCCGGCGTGGCCAAGCTTTGCGCTTTGCCGCGTGCGAGCTGCTGAGCGAGTTGCAGCGGCGGCAGATCGCCACCTTGTATTTTGGCGGCTTGCATTTTGAAGGCGTTCTCGTCGAAACGGGGCGATTGCGTGACAAAGGATAGCCCCAGCCTTTCCATCAGGGCTTTGCGATAGGGGCTGGTGGAGGCCAAGATCAACAAAGAAAACTCCATCGAGTCGAAAATTAAGAAATGCGATCATTTAATCGAAAAGGGTACGTTTTTCAATGCCAGTTTTCAATGCCCGTTTTCAAAGCCGCATTTCCGACTTGATTTTGAGAATTATTATTAATAAAGACGTTCCATGTCACAGCGAGTGAATTCCAACAAGTCGGCACCTGCGGTACCTCCGCAGACCAAGTCGGCACCTGCGGCGCCTTCGCAGTTGTCCCAACGATCGAAGCCTCCTGCCGACTTGCCCCAGGGCCGGTCCATTGAAGCTCACTTGCCACGTCAGCAAAGCTTCGCGGAGCGCCTGGCTGGTGGCCTTAAAGCCAGGGAAAGGCTCACGGATGAAGAGCTGCGACAAATTCTTCGCGGACTCAATTTGAAGGTCACGGTACCCCGATTATTGATTCTTCAATCCCTGCAGAGCGGGCGGATCCATGTCACCGCCCAGGAGATTTTCGAAAAGGTGCAAAAGGTGGATTCGTCCGTCGGTTTCGCCACCGTCTATCGGTTTCTCCGCAAACTCAGTGAAACCGGGCATGTCACCGAAGTTCGCATGGGGGGGCTGCCGGCCCGCTACGAACTCACGCCCCAGCGCCACCACGACCATATGACCTGTACTCATTGCGGCAGAATTTGCGAATTCGAGAACCTGAAGATCGAAAAATTGCAGGCCGCCGTGGCCGATACCTTGGGATTTGTTCTGACTCATCATGTTTTGGAATTGTACGGAATCTGTCCTGATTGCCAGCGGCGCGAAGCGCGACTTGCGGTTCGCGCAAGAACCTGACATTTTATTGGCATGTCGCCAGATAACGCCATTCTCGTTCGCAACGCCAGAGAGCATAACCTCAAGCACTTGGACCTATGGATTCCGCGCAATCAGATCACCGTGATCACCGGGCTCAGCGGCAGCGGCAAGAGTTCTCTCGCCTTTGATACCATTTACGCCGAAGGCCAGCGGCGATACGTGGAAAGTCTTTCCGCCTATGCGCGAAATTTTCTTGAACAATTGAAGAAGCCGGAGGTGGACTCGATCACCGGCCTTTCGCCCGCCATTGCGATTGATCAGAAGTCGGTGAGCACGAATCCCCGCTCGACGGTGGGGACGATCACCGAGGTCTACGATTATCTTCGCCTTCTGTTCGCGAAAATCGGCGTTCCCGAGTGTCCCGAACACCGTGTGCCCGTGAGTTCCCAAACACCCCAGCAGATCGCGGACGAGGTGTTCCGTTTGCCCGAAGGGACCAAGTTTTTTGTCCTGGCGCCGTTAATTCAAGGAAAAAAGGGAGAGTATCTTGCCGAGTTTCAAAAGTGGGCCCGGCTGGGTTTTTTGAAGGCCAAGGTGGACGGAAAATTTATTGATCTGGAGGGGGCTGAAAAACTAGCGAAGACCAAGTCGCATGATATTGACTTGGTCATTGATCAGCTGATTCTCAAGGAGCAATTTCGCCACCGCCTGAAGGAAAGCCTGAACACTTCATTCTCCATGGCCCAAGGCCGCGTGGTGATTGAAACCCTGGCCGGGCAGCGCGCCAGCTACTCTCTCCACTCGGCTTGCCCGGTCTGCGGTAAGGGTTTTCCCACGATTGAGCCACGCGTGTTCAGCTTTAACAACCCGCGGGGGGCTTGTCCCGCCTGCAAGGGTTTGGGGACCCTCGACCTTGTCGAGGAAGAGGTTTACCAGGAAGATCGCGAGCGGAGCGTGGGCGGCGAAGCCGCCACGGGTATGCGGGTTCTTGAAAAAATCCGCTATCGCCTTCGTGGCGAGAGTCGCACTGTGGATGCGGAGGGCGAAGACGAGGGGATCGACAAGTTTAATTTTAAAACCTGTCCGCATTGCCAGGGGACCCGTCTGCGGGCCGAGAGCTTGAACATTCGCATCGGCGGTCGGAATATCGCCGAGCTTTCGGACCTCAGTTGTCTGGCGCTGAAAGACTGGTGTTTGAAAGTGAAATTGTCGTCTCGGGACCGGCTCATCGGCGAAAAAATCCTGCAGCAGGTGATTTCCCGGCTTGATTATTTGATGCGCGTAGGAACCGGCTATTTGTCGCTCAGTCGCTCCGGCCGAACCCTTTCCGGCGGCGAGGCCCAGCGCATCCGCCTGGCCACGCAACTGGGCAGCGCGCTGATCGGGGTTCTTTATGTTATGGATGAACCCTCCATCGGGCTTCATCCACGCGATCACCACCGGTTGTTGGAGATCTTGCAGGAACTGAAGAAACGCGGGAATACCATTCTGTTGGTCGAACACGATGAGGAAACCATCCGCACGTCTGATTTTGTCATTGATTTGGGACCCCGGGCCGGGCGGCTGGGGGGCCAAATTTTGGCGCAAGGAACCCCCGCGGACATTGAAAGGAACGAGAACAGTCTTACGGGAAAGTACCTTTCCCGCCAACTCCGAATTCCGGTGCCGAAAGAGCGGCGAACGGGAAACGGCCAGTTTCTCAGGCTCCGCGGGGCTCGCGGCAATAACTTGAAGTCCGTTGACCTGACGATCCCGCTCGGAACGTTCACAGCCATTTGCGGCGTTTCAGGAAGCGGAAAGAGCACCTTGATTATCGACACGCTTTTTCGTATTTTGGCCCGGCAATTCTATCAAAGTCCGGCGGTTCCCGAGGCCTTTGAGGCGATCGAAGGTTTGGAAAATCTCGACAAAGTGATCGATATTGATCAACGCCCCATCGGTCGAACACCGCGCTCCACTCCCGCCACCTACGTCGGGCTCTTTCCCCTGATTCGCGATTTGTTTTCCCAGCTTCCGGAGTCAAGACTGCGCGGTTATGAACCGGGAAGATTCAGCTTCAATGTCAAGGGCGGCCGATGTGAAAGCTGCCAGGGCAACGGTCAGATCCGCATGGAAATGCATTTCCTGGCCGATGTTTTTGTAACCTGTGATTCTTGCCAGGGCCAGAGGTACAATCGGGAAACTCTCAATTTGAAATACAACGGCAAATCGATCGCCGACGTTCTCGCCATGACCGTCAGCGAGGCGCTTGATTTTTTCAGGAACCATTCAGTGGTTGCGCGCAAGCTTGAGACGTTACATCGGGTCGGTCTCGATTACATGACTCTCGGTCAGAGCTCCACGAGTCTCTCGGGTGGTGAGGCCCAGCGCGTGAAGCTCAGTCGGGAGTTGTCGAAGCGGGGAACCGGAAGAACGCTTTATATTCTCGATGAGCCGACGACCGGCCTTCATTTCGAAGACATTCGAAAACTCGTTGAATTGATGCACGAACTGGTGAATCAAGGAAATACCGTTCTTGTGATTGAACACAACATGGATGTGGTGAAAGCGGCCGACCACGTGGTCGACCTGGGGCCGGAAGGGGGATCACAAGGGGGATGGATCGTGGCGCAAGGGTCTCCGGAAATTGTGGCCACGAACCCCGATAGCCCGACCGCCGAGTATTTGAAACAAGCCTTGGCGGCTGCGGATTGACGGATGCCCTACTCCCCAGGAGTGTGGTTGGGTGTGAGATCAGGAGGGCGAGACGTGGGGACTGAAGGGTGAACCAATCGACAACTGGGGACGGCGAGAGGTCTTTGTTTAAAAGTAACATTCAGGGGTACAACGTTATTGAGATCGTCGAGCGGAAGATCTGGGTCGCTTTCGACAGGACTTCCTCTTCCCTCAACATATTCCTGCAAATAATTTTGGGAAAAAATCCCGTTTTCGTCATCGGGCTCGGCTCCAAGGTCGCGCCAGGAATCTTGACCGAAATTGATCGGGAGGTCCCGCAAAAAAGCGAGTTGCCAGCTTTGCGTTTTACCCGGGCTGGTCTCCTTCTCAACCCTGGTTTTCGCTTTGAACAGAGCTCGTGCAATCTGGTCAGGTTCCATTCTTTGAAAATACTCAATGGCTCTGGAATACATGGCCCGATACAGCCTATCCACCGGCGTTCGGTCGGTCGTTTCCTTGATGAACTCAATGGCCAATTGAGCGAACATCGCTGAGGCACGTACAAGCATGTCCACCAATTCATCTGGTTTCAAGCGATTTCGTTGGATCAAAAGGGCATAGGACATGAGTTTCATTTCGTCCTCCACGCGGCGGAGATGCTCTTCAAGGTTTTTCATTTGCGTATCTGACAAGTAGAGCAGCTGTTTGTGGACCACTAGAAAATATCGACTAAAGAAAGCTGTCTTTTCGAGTCGTCGAATAATATAACCCATGTCCCCCGTCCGCCATAGTCTCAGCTCATCAAAAATCATCTCCAGGTAGCGCGTCCGTTCAGATTCCTGGCCATCAGCCGGTTCGATAAGTTGCAGGAGCTCGCTGGCCTTTTCGTGAATTTTCAAACGGCCAAAAGCGCTGAGTTCCTTCTTGTTCTTGTTTTTGCTCTTCCCTTTTTCGTTGGTCTTGCTCTCGCCCTCGCCTCCGCCGTCGCCTTCGTCCTTGTCCTTATTGGCGGACGTCGACTTTTTGACAACCGTGAGAAGGTATTTGAAGGCCCAATCCAATCGATTTTCAAACTGCAAATCCACCTCTTCTAAGGCGGGCTGCGGGGGCCAGACGGATTGCGAGTGAAAAAGGAGTTCTGGTGACGTGGATCTTGCTGGCGGCCTTAAAAAGGCGCGCTGTTGAAGGAGCGTATCAAGGATCATGGTGATGGCTGTTTCTCCTTTAAATCCGTCTCTGATCAGTTGAATGAGATCGGTTTGAATTTTCTCAGCTTCTTCTTTGCCGGTATTCGGATTGAAATAAACTTGAAAAAGCGACCTGGCTATTGGCAAAGGTGTGGGTGGAAATGGCGAAGTGTTGGCACGCGAAACTTGCGAAAGAAAAAACCACGAGATCTGAAGTAAAAAGAAAATCCAAGATGAAATCCCTTTGCAGAACATGATCGCCTTATACTCCTGCTTTCAAACTGGAGAAAATAATGGCTGGGGACGCGTGAGGATGAACGAAGAATTTTCATGGAGGCGTTCCAGTTTCGGACTTTGAGCTTTTATTCAATTTCTTCTTCCCAAAGGGTCTCCACCGAACGGCAGGCCCACGCGCAGGCTGTTAGGATAAGAGCTCCACCCCATAGATGGTGACTTTCGATGTTTTCTCGCAAAACCCAAAAAGCAATGAGGGCGGAAAACGGACACTCGAGAAGAAAAAGCATTCCAGCGAGGCTGGGAGGAATCCTTTCTTGCGCCCTGATTTGCAAATAGAAAGCGACCAACCCAGAGCCCAACCCCAATATGGCGAGGGCCGAAAATCCCTCGGCATTCAGCGAAAAGATGTCCCATCGTGCGGTGAAGGGAAAAAGAAAAAGGGAGAAGCTCGCTGACCATAGGGCCTGGCCGATATTGAAGAGGAATGGGTTTCTTGAAATTGCGGCGGCCCGTCCCACCGACAAGATGTGAAAGGAAGCCGCTACGGCGCCACCCAGCGTGATCGTGTCGCCCCGGCTCCAGTTGCTGATCTGCAAATTCTGAAAGACAGAGATACCAACGAGAGCCAAAAGAACGCTGAGAAAGTGGTTTCTGCCCAAACGCTCTTGGCCGGTCAAAGTAGTGATGATGGGGATGATAATTACATAAAGAATCGTCAAAAAGGCGGATTTGGTGGCGGTCGTGGTAAGCATTCCCCAAGCCTGAAGAACAATTGTTAAGAAAAGCCAAACTCCACTGGGAAGCGCAAGCGTTATCTCATTTTTGAACTCAACCCAAAAGGATATCTGTGGAGGTGCCGAAGAAGCCGCCTCGGGCGACGGAGCGAGTCGGAACGCGTACAGGATCAATCCCCCCGCGGCAAAAATATTAAAGCGGTAAAAAGTGAAGGCGGCGGTGTCGAGCTGGCGCAGCAGCAACACCGTGCAGGGAAAGCTGGCTCCCCAAAACGCGGTGGCTGTGATCAGTTCAATCAAAGGCTTCAGCAATGATTTCTGACGAAACAACCTGATCCCTTTCAGTCAGTAGTTTCCGCGTTGTTTTGATCATCTCGCCATTCCCACAAAGATAAAAGGTGGCGGGATGGCCCAGATACTCGGCGGGATTGAGATGTTCCTGGACATATCCCAGCAGGCCTCGCCATTGGGAAGAAGGCTGCGCCAGCGTGAGGTGACAATGAAGATTGGCAAACCTCTTTTGCAGGCGGGCGAGCTCTTCAACATAGAATAATTCGGCTTCGTTCGCCAAGCCGAAGTAGAGGCGAAAGCGAACTTGCGGCAATAAGTCGGCCTTCGATTTGATAAAACTCAAGTGCTGCGCGATTCCCGAGCCGGTGCAGAGAAGAAAGACTTGCGAATTTGCCGGCTCTTTAAAGACGACCCGGCCAAAAGGTCCGGTGAAATCGAGGTATTCCCCCTCACGCGATCGCCAGACGTACTCGGACGCTATTCCTCCGGCAACTTTTTTAAAGACAAGCGTGAAACCGGTTTTTTCCCGGTCATCGGAGGCAAAGGAGTAAGCGCGCAAGACGGGTTTGGGAGAATGAGGGACATGGAGGGTGGCAAACTGGCCGGCTTGAAAGGAAAACACGTCGTTTTGCGCCGTTTGGAGCTGCAATTCACGAATGACCGGGTTGTGATCAATGATCCGCACGATCTTCATCTTGTGGACAACTCGGGATGGTGGCTGTGGGGCAGGCGACTTGGTTTGTGGAGCAGCCGACGGCTGCGACTTGTTGGAGTTCACGTGAATTCCTCCGCCAAAGAAAAGTGCTTCCGCTTTAATTCAACTTTCCATAGACTAGATTCACATTACCCGTGATTAAACGACTTTTTTTTCTTTTTTTGTTATTTCAATCGAGTCTCTTTGTCATGGCGCAAGAGGATGAGTTTGTACTTCCTATGCGCTTTGGCATTGTTGGCGACGGGGTGGATTTGTTGCCGCTGGAACTCGATTATGACTTGGAAGCCCAATCATCGTTGCGCATCGGTGACGCGTGGATCAACTCCGAGACTGTGCAGGTCTTTCTTGGGCCGATCTTGGATTATAGCCCTGATTTGGCGCCCTATCTTACCGTCGAAGACAAGGCCCAATCGGTGTTACTGTTGAAATGGCCAACAGAGCTGATCACCGAAGGACAGCTTGAAGCGGTCGGTCGCTCGGGCCAAGTGCTCTGGACATCCTACCTCAAAGCAAGTCAAATCGCCGACTGGAAAGCCCATTTGCGGTCGATCCGGGGGCGGATGAAGGATACGATCCATCGCGATGACGATGAGAATGCCCCTCTATTTGGTACCACCCTGATTGTGAAGGATTTCCTGCGTTCGGCCAAGTCGCTCTTGAACGCCAATGAGGGATTCCGGCTGTGTCTGAGCCAAATCAATGACGACGGGCAGGTTCGCATTTGCGCTCCTTACACGAGCATTTCAAAAGTTTCCCGCAAATGGAATATTCAAAAAGACCCTGAACCTGAACAGCCAGCCCGGGTGATCCTGGCTCAGCAGCAGGTGCCGCTTAAGGGACGCCGCCGGGTCACCGGAAAGATCGTTCAATTTCTCGCCGAATTGAGCAATGGATATATTTATGAGTTTGTCAGCCGGCCTCCCAAAATCCAGATCATGGAGCTCACGAAAAACGACAGGGACACCGCGAAAGTCGTCGGGTTCGACCAGGTCCCGGCTGCCGAATATCGCATCCTCAACCCCACGCAAAGTACTTTTCTCGTGCGGTTTCTAAAATGGGAAGAGACCATCGGCGATCTCCGGCAGTTTTGGGAAGCCAAGATCTCACTCAAAGAACCGGTCATGTATTTTCGCGGTCCCGGGGGCGGGCTTTTTAAACAGGGATTTGAAATTCGTCGCTTGCCCCGCGAGGAGATTCGTCCCTTCCTTCATGGGAAAACTCCGGATTCAACCTATGTCAACGGGCCTTGGTTGCATGGAGTTCGCGCCAAAAACACCACCATCACCGAGGGCGAAAGTTCAGTTGTCTCCAGTCCCGGGAGTGAGGAGTTTGACTGGTCCTTTCAAGCGACGAACCGCGGGGACCTGAATCGATCCCACGTCGTCGTGAAAGACGGGGATGAAACATTCAAGGCCTATTATGAAATGTACAAGGGCTTCCCGCGGGAGCTTTCAGGCCGGACTTCGATCGCATTGGCGTCCTCGGGAAAAGTGCTGTATCAGATGGAGGGTGCTTTCAACTATTGGCTGGAAGATCTTTTGGGTTGGACAAACTACTGGGTTTCGCGGCAGCGCTGGGGTGTTTCGGCCAAATACTTTCAGTCGTTGAACCAGTTGACGCTTGTTTCAAAGGGTAATTCGAGTTTTTC
The DNA here is from genome assembly GCA_003176075.1 of Bdellovibrio sp. Classification (GTDB taxonomy): domain Bacteria; phylum Bdellovibrionota; class Bdellovibrionia; order Bdellovibrionales; family Bdellovibrionaceae; genus PSRN01. The sequence goes on along the minus strand of PSRN01000018.1, from coordinate 229 downwards.
TGAAAGTGATATATTTCACATGTGGACCCTTGATTTGAAGTATCGCTTAACGCCGGGCTTGTGGAATCGCGATGAGACGTGGGGCTTGCAATTGAACTACAATGATATTCGCTATGGGGAATTTCATCCGATGCTGGCGGGGGTCGGCATGTTTTGGGCGCGATCGATGCCCCGTCTGTTTGAGGATTGGTTTAACCTTTTCAGTTTCATTCGGTACCCGAAGTGGGTT
>PSRN01000169.1 GCA_003176075.1 Bdellovibrio sp. | reverse complement strand
ACCCGTGGCACTGCGGAGGTGCCGAAGCCACTTGTGGCGTAGGCACCGACTGGCTCTTCGCCGCCCACGCTGCAAGCGGTGTGGAAGGAAAGCGGCGAGCGCGTGCATTTATCGTCAATGGGTTCGCTCCGCGCCAGTCCAGAAATCCAGTGGAGGCGCTGGTCTTAGGGCGGTGAAGGCCGATTCATCTTCATCCACGATGTTGTCCGTTGGTATAGCGCAGCGTGGGCGGCGCAGCCGCCACGGGCGTTAAACCCAAGTCGCCGCCCTTGGCGGCTCCGCAGCCCGTTGGTTCTTCGAAGTTTGTTTTTTAACTCTTGCTTTAAAATACTCATGAGTTTTTTAATATAAACATGAAAAAGGTAAGGTATCTTTCAGATCAAATTTCGCAGGATCTGGCTCGCAAGATGGTCTTTATTGGGGGGCCTCGCCAGGTCGGAAAAACGACGCTGTCGTTACAGTATTTGAATCCACCAACGGAAAGCAATGCGGCCTATTTTAATTGGGATCGCCTCGCGGACCGAAAGATCATCTTGAGAGATGAACTTCCTCTCCACGTCCCGCTTCTCGTCTTGGATGAAGTCCACAAATTTCGCAATTGGCGCGGCTTCATTAAGGGAATTTACGACAAGAATAAGAGTCATTTACGCATCCTTGTAACTGGATCCGCGCGTTTAGACTACTTTCGTAAGGGCGGCGACTCGCTTTTAGGAAGGTACAACTATTTTCGTCTCCACCCGTTCACCCTGAGTGAAATGTCAAAAAATCCTGGCGCGTCGGACCTCAGTGATCTGCTTAAATTCAGTGGCTTTCCCGAGCCCCTTTTTGCTGCGAACGAAAAGGTCCACCGCCGCTGGCAGCGCGAGCGAATTCAAAGAGTCATATATGACGATCTTCGCGACTTGGAAACGGTCAAAGAAATTTCTTCCCTTGATCTTCTGATTGAGGCGCTGCCGGAGCGGGTTGGAAGTCCTCTGTCGTTGAAAAATTTAAGTGAGGATTTGCAGGTCTCGCAACCAACCGTTGGCCGCTGGATCGATATTCTGGATCGGCTTTACTTGACGTTTCGAATTTCCCCGTTCGGGGCGCCAAGAATACGGGCCGTAAAGAAGGAGCAAAAAATATATTTTTGGGATTGGACACAGGTTGAAAACGAGGGTGCGCGATTTGAAAACTTGGTGGCCAGCCACCTTCTCAAGTATTGCCATTACTTGGAGGATACGGAAGGTTATCGGATGGAACTCCGATTTATTAGAGATACCGATCGCCGCGAAGTCGACTTTGTCGTGATTCGCAACAGTAAGCCTCATTTTGCAGTGGAATGTAAGACGGGTGAGAGATCGCTTTCACCATGGATTCATTATTTTTCACAGCGAACTCAGATTCCTGAATTTTATCAAGTGCATCAGGGGAGCAGAGATTTTGGCCACGCAAAATCGGGACGAGTTCTTCCTCTGACCACCTTCTGTCGGGAATTAAAGCTAGTTTGAACCAAAATGGAGACAACTCAGGCGAAAATAATCTCAGCTTTGTTACCAGCTGTGCTGAAAGCCAAGTTTTTCGCGGCTTGAGGTCATAATGTCGCGCCTTGTGCTGGAGGCCATATTTGAGAGCTTGTCGGCGTCTTAAATGCGTCACCACTTAAGTCTTTGAAAAAGGTTTGCTGTAGATTGGTCTTAGTCTTACGTCCGACGTCTTATCGCTGGCGCACTTCCATTTCGCGAAGGCTGTCGTCCATCAGTTTGAAAACTTGTTCCTGCAGAGTTTCTTTATCGGACTGCGATTTTCCCGCCGTGGGAATGGGACTTAAAAAACGAAGAATGATTTTCGACCGCCACCGCTTTTGCTGGGGTATGAACGTCCCCTTGGGCCAAACCTCATCGGCGCCCCAAATAACGACGGGTACCAGCAGGGCCTTGGCCCCAATCGTGAACATGAATGGCCCCATCTTGAAATCCAAAAGTCGGTGCGAGGTGGTGTTGCGCTTTCCCTCCGGCGCCAGGGCGAATTGATCACCCGCCCGCAGCCGCGGCTGCGCCTCTTCGTAGACCCGAATCACTTCGGTCATCCGCTGCCGGGCAATGGGGAGAACACCAGCGCGTTTCATGGCGACCCCAAAGACGGGAATGCTGAACAGTTCGATCTTGGAACCAAAGCGGAGGCGCGGAACGGCGAACTGGAGCGCGAAAATATCGAAGAAACTGCGATGACTGAATAAATAGACGCAGCCTTGGGTGGGAATGTTCGCCGCCCCCTCGACGACAATCTGAACTCCAAAAAGCCAGCAAGTGAAGCTCACCCACTGATGGATAATCCAGTCGCTCACCCGCCGATTCCCCCAAAGAAGGGAATGTAGAACCATTAAAGCGCTCAAAAAACCGGTGGCCAGCGGAAACAAGACCATGGCGCCCAACCAGGACCGCAGATAGATCAAGACTCTCTCAATTTTTGCAGGTTCGACGTCCAAGGGAACCACCTTCGTTTTGTAGCCATGCGTTCTCCGTGGAGACCCCTTCTCTTACCGCTCCGCGGGCTCGCGGGCCGCCTCCTCTGGCAGGGAAAAAAGGCGACGGCGCGCCGCCGATCTTTGCCTCTCTTTGTACTGATGGTGTTCCGAGGGACCTGATTGAATTCGAGCAAAAGAACGGCGATCCAAAATCTGCACCTCATAGGGAAAAAAGAATGAGAACGGCGTTCCCTTATCACTTGGCGAGATGCGAATCAAGCGCCTGGCGATAAACTTGATGACCCGGTAATCCTCGCCCGAGAAGGAATTTTCTTTTCGCAGCCAAAGGACTTGCTTTTTGTTCTGCTGCAGGCGTTGATGGAAGATCTCATCGAGCTCTTCATCCGTCCAATTCTTGTTCTCCCCGGCGGCCAGTTCCAAACAGACATCGCAAAAAAGCTCGGCCGGGTAAATATTATTCGAGGATTGGTCCGGCATAATGTGGGGAAAGCTGACAATGTTCTCTTCGATCAGGAAGCGAATGACCCGAAAGCTATCAAACATCGATCGCGTGATAAATCGAACGCCCAACTTGTCAAAGACCCGCATCGCCACCGCATCGGGCTTAGCCAGAAGCTTGATCACGGTGCTGGTGGAGGTCTTGAATGGCTTGATTTCAAAGCCATCCAAGGCAATCTGTTCCAAGTGCGGCCGATCCGCGCCACGCAAAAACTGCGTGCCCGTTGTCCCTTCGGTGAAGATCGATTGCTGAAAGGGCGAAAGAACCTGGCGTTGAATATCGGCCGCGAAGGAAGCGAAGAGATCGCTTTCAGCGTGCACGAAAACATGCATGGTGCGCAGCAGGGCACAAGCCCACTTTTGCCTTTCTTTTTGCCGAGGATCGGTCGAACTTGCAAAAATCAATAGATTCCTCAGATCGCCAAGCCATTTTCGGTCTCGCAGTTCCTCGGGGATTTCTTCGGCCGAAAAACCCAGTTTCTCCTGCAAAAAAACCAAAGCCCGCCGATGAAAGTACCAAAGACGATCAAGATCGGCCGCGTGATTGACGTCAAACCCATAGGCGAGCAAGAAACGGCTGGCTTGTTCTTCTGTCTCTATGGCCAGGCGGGGAAGATCAATCACTGAGGTGCCGCTGGCCACCGAAATCAAGGTCGCCGGGTCAAATTGAAAGCGATGAGGCATAGGCCTCAAGTTGAAACTTATCTTTGAGAAAAATCAATGCGTTCCGCGCGGCCTACCGGAATAATGCGCTCCCCATGACGCTGAAACTTCCAATAACCAAGCCCTGGGGAGGGACCAGGTTCGAATTCAGCATGGTGAAAGACACTGTCCCATTGAACGCGGGGCTCAAGGCAGGGTTGTAAGGACCAAAAAGAACCACTGTCCCTAAATTATCAGCATAAGTGATTTGAATATTGTTACTGCCGGTTTGGGGATCGACATAACTGCTGGCCTGCTGCACAGGAAGAGTGCTGCGAAAACTTTGTCCTTGGTCATCGGTCGCCGTAATGGTGATGGCCCCGGGCGAAGCCAGGTTGCCGTTGACGAAACTCAGCTGCGAAACAGTCATTTTCACGCCGTAAATGGAATTGACATTGCCAACAGTGAAAGTATTCGATGATCCGATCGAAAAAAAGATTTGCAGGCGCTTGTTCAATTCAGCGGAGTTCGTTGGATCGGAGGTGATGGCCGCATCCGTACCCTGAGCTATACCCGAGTCCGTCAACCCAACACCGCGCGCTTGCGCCACAGGTCTGCCATTATCCCCACTCTTGGAGCAGCCAAAGGCCAACCCAGAAATAGCCACGGCAACCAATAAGAAGATTTCTTTTCCCTTTGCGCTCATAAAGACTCCTCGGCCCCAAAGATGCCAGTGGCTCTGCGGAGGTGCCGAAGCCACTTGTGGCGTAGGCACCGACTTGGTCCTTCGCCACCCACGCAAGCTGGAACAAGAAACTATAAAGGCAAAAGGAATGCCAAAAAAATGTGAAAAAGACCCCATCTGTTGGCAGATCGCCAGGCCATTCCAGCAGGCGAGTGACGAAGATCTAAGTCAAGCGCTTCATCTTTCAAAGAAACTATTGATAAATCAAGCACTTGGGTTGTCCAAGTGAAAAGCGCCTAAGCTTCGTTTTGCGGCAGCCCCATCCTCCCACGTCATTCCTCCAACGCCAGTCGACACCCGGTGAATAATTTTCCCGCCCTGAAGGATCCTCGGCAAGTAGAACCCAGAGATCTGTTATAAGGATTTCGATCAGAAACGCCAAACCGTAATGAAAATGTGAAGGAGCAGTATGATCGTTTCAATTGTGAGAAGCACTTTCGTGATTGCTGCGTTCTTTGGTTTCAATGCAGAGGCCCAGTTGTTTTCTACTTCGCGTTGGCTGGACAGTTTGAGCCGCCAAAACGGCGGATCCGGAAGCGTTGGCTGCGATAAGGTCCATCATCGCACGAGCAATGCGACGACCGGGAAGGTTCCCCCGCTTCAATCGTCACAGTCGCCGAAAATGGACGCTGCTCTACTCCGTGATGCGGAAAGAGTTCTGAATCACTTTCGAATGAAGCCGGGAGACCCCCCCGATGATATTGAAGCCTTTGCTGTCAGCGAATATTTGAGGCTCTACACTTTAGGAGGGATTCCCTTCCACAAGAATTTCTTGAATGCAGCTCTCAGGATGTTTTTCGAATACCCGGACAAGTTTCACAGGGAAGCTCACTTAGTTGAGAAAGCAACCGTGGCGCTCCTTGATGAAATCGAGGGGAACAACCAAGGCCAGGAAGAATTCGGTCTTATTTTATCGGCGGGTTTACACGGAGTCGACGATGAATATTATCGAACCTATTTCGATGATATTGCGCAGGCCCTTGTTCGGGCGACGCAATTTTCTAAGGAAGAAGCGTTGATTAAAGCGGTCAGCGCCCATCTTGCACGAGTCCGTCGGGAAAATGACCTGCGTCCCGAAACGGATCGCCACCGCCTCGTTGAATTTTGGAATGCTTATTTTAGACTGGGCGTCGAAAAAGTGAAGGCAAAGCATACTGATAATGCTGACCGGTTTGCCGAAATTTTCCTGACCGCCGCGGTGGTTGGACAGCTTGACGGTGCAATTGAGGCCGCGCAAGAAGCTGTCGATGCCAATCAGCCTTTTTCGGCAGTAATTATTGAGAAAACTGTGACCGCTGCCGTGGCCCTCTCGGTTGCGGCAAAGCACGAAATTAAGCCCCCTGTTTTCTCGCGGTTGAAAGGGACCCGTGAAACCGTTGGAATCAATACGAGTCTAATGAGTATCTCCGAAGGCCAGACGGAACTGCAAGAACAAGTGATCGATTTCTTGAAGAGAATCAGGTCTCAGTTTGCCGAGGGTCTTAGACAGCACTGATGAACTTGATGTTTGAGGATTTCATATGTTTGAGGATTTCATATGATCTGGAACAAGTGGAAAAGCCTCGGCATTGTCATCATTGTCACGCTCGTCGGACCTTCTATCTGCTTTGCCGTCGTCGGTCTTAAGGGTGGTGTAAGAAATTTCGTGTCCAAGCAAATGCGTCAACAGGAGACGCGAAGAGAGGACACGGAGTATGAA
>PSRN01000061.1 GCA_003176075.1 Bdellovibrio sp. | reverse complement strand
TGAGGGCGCAGCAACAAAAATCTGGCTCAAAAGACCAAGCATGAAAAGTAAAAGTTATTTTGTGGAGACCCCTTTACGCCGCTCTTCGGCCGAGGCGCAACATTTTCGTGACCAGTGTTCGCTATCACTTGGATTAGGGCGTATCTTCCTTAGAACGCCAGCCCAGTCACTTTGACCAGGATTCGCTTTTCCCTGCGACCATCGAATTCGGCGTAGAAGATCTGTTGCCAGGTCCCGAAATCGAATTTTCCCCCAGTGATTGGAACCGTCGTTTGATGATTGGTCAGGTAACTCTTCAAATGAGCGTCGCCGTTGTCTTCCCCGGTTTGGTGATGCCTGTAGTCCGGCCTGAGGGGGGCAAGCCTTTCAATCCAAGCGGATATGTCCTGCAAGAGACCTGATTCGGCGTCATTGACATAGATTCCGGCGGTGATATGCATGGCCCCCACGTAACAAAGTCCATCTTGGATCTTTGAGCGTTCAACGACTTCGGCCACGAGTTCAGTGATATTGATGAGCCCGTAACGGGAGGGTACCTTCATCCACAGATATTCTGTCCGAGAGCGATATCCCCCAGCACCGGCCTCAGCAGTCTTTTCAGCTTTGAGAAAACCCACGCTTTGATGAGGGGAAAGAGTCCAATCGCCAGCCATGGTGACTCGATACCACGGCTGGCGAAAAGCAACAAGGAGTGATTACTGGACTAGTGTTTGTGTTTCTCATTTCGCTCTTGTTGAAGGTCTCGCTTGGCCTCACGGACTTCTCGAGCTTCTTCATTTCGATCTTTTTTCGCCTTATGGAGTTCCCTTCTATCTTTATTTACTTTTTCCCGATCTTCTTTGCGAGCCGTGCGGTCGGTTTCCAACGCCGCCTTGTCCGCGTTGATCACATCCTTAGAAGCACCAGCTTTCAGGTCGCCCTTCAGCTTCTCCTTATCCGCCTTCACCTTTTGATTTGCGTCCTTGCGCGCCTGGATATCGGACTGCAGTTGTTGTTTGTCCTGGTTGACGGTGGCTTGCGCCTTCGACAGGTCTTGCTGCTCCTGCGTGAGTTCCTGCTTGGCCGGTTGGGTATCCTCAGCCCAAGAACTTTGCCCGAAGGCCTGGATCGCCAGCAGTGCCGTGCTGATCATCATTGTGCGTGACATATTTTCCTCCTTTGAAAGGTTGTTCATCACTATCGCAATTCTCTTATTTGTTCTCTGTTCTCTTTTCTCTGTTCTGTTCTCTGTTGAGCTGCTCTTAGGCTATCAATGCGTTCTAAGAGCCCCATGAAAGCCAGATAACATATTTTTAATGACAACTAACATGTTGAATTTAATTAGCTTTTTTTATTCTCAATGGGAGACTTCAACATCGTCAACAGAATTTTTCTTCACTCAAAGTAATAGTTCGCCTTGAAGACAATTTGATTGTCGGATACGGCGTTCCCGTTGTCAGCTGGCGCCGGGGTGTACTGATTTTGGACCCCCAGGCCAAGGCGCCAATTTTCGCCAAAATCCTGTTCGAGAGTCGCACGAAGCGTTCGCCCCAAGGAGCCGTCCACGGCGCTGGCACTCCAAAGTGCCGAGGTGATAAGATCCAAACTTTCCCCGATGCGAAAAGTGAATTCGATTTTCGTATCCGTCGCGGGAAGACCTGAGACGGACGAGGAAAGGCCTGCGGTGGCACTGCGAAGAGCCAACTGGGAATCCAGTTGATTGAGAAAATCCGCGACATTCCGGTTGTAAGAATATTTTTTGACCGAAACCTTCACTTTCAGCCAACGTCGGATCTTCGCTTTCGCGGAGAGTTCGATTGAAGCTTGATCGATGGAGTTGGTTCCACGCGCGGCTCGCGTGGCCCCAGTTGCTCGATTGGTACCCGACAACGTCTGAGTGTATTTCATGAGTGAGCCCGACATCCGCAACAATAGATAAGGTCTCGCTGTGGACTTTTCCTCACTTGAGTTTTCGCCGAAATGAAAGAAGTACCCCACTCCCAAAGTCGGTCCAAATCCCGCCAAGCTCTCGAGGGGTGTCGCGCTGTAAGTAAAGGTCCCATCGACCAAAAAATTCTCGTGATATTCTCCGGTGAGTCCTGCCGTCAATTCATGGTTGATGTCGACGACCTGCCCGGCAGGAACCGTGTCCACGAACCTTGCTTGCGTATAGCCGAGATTCCAAAGCGGCACCCAACCTGACGATGAATTTTCATGGGAGTCCTGAAACTGCCCCGAAGCAGTGAGGGCCTCCGCCTGGTAAGTCGTCCCAAGGATTGTTTCGCTCGTCACATCATCAATCGCCCAGGCTCTCGCGCCGGGTATCGCGAAAAATAGCAGCCCGGCAAAAAATAGATTGGACATCAATTGCCGAATTCCTTAACGAGTTTGTCCAAGAATTCATCAATGAGATCTGAAAAATTCCCCACCGGAGCGACCGAAATCCTTATAATCGAATCCGTGATTTTATCAGTGCGACCTGCAATTTTTTCAGCTGGATTATTTGGTTTCATAACTTCATCATCGATCATGGTAAGTGAGAAGGATGCCTTTATCTAATCGCGTTACGATAGTTTTGGGTGTCGGTAATGGCTGAAGAATCGGGAGATTTCAGTTTACGCCAGAAAAAAGCAAGCGTACTTGACCAGCTATGACAATAGATCTCACGACTAAATTCAGTGGTTTGAGCAGCGGTTTGAGAAGCAATATTCAAATGATCAACCCGTTCATCGTGGGCTCGGGTCCACCGACCACCAATCGCGCGACCATCGCCAAAGCCTTCCGCGAAGGTTGGGGTGGCGCTGTCGCCAAGACCATTTCTTTAGACCACGAGAAAGTCAAAAATGTGAGCCCACGATACGGCAAATTGTACAGTCGCGAACATCACGATGTCGTGGGCTTTGAAAATATCGAATTGATTTCTGACCGCCCCTTGTCGCTTTGGCTTGATGATTTTCGGCAACTGAAACGGGAATTTCCAGACCGTGTTCTCATCGCCTCAATCATGGAAGAGCATGCCGAAGAACGCTGGCGCGAGTTGGTGCAAAAATGCGAGGCCGCCGGCGTTGACGGCTTTGAGTTGAATCTCTCATGTCCGCATGGCTTGCCCGAACGGAAGATGGGCGCGGCGATGGGGCAAGATCCGCAGCTTGTTCACGAAGTAACCGCCTGGGTGCGCAAAGCCACCCCGAAGCCCATTTGGGCAAAACTCACTCCCAATGTGGGTGATATCACGATGCCCGCACTGAGTGCGCTCAAGGCGGGTGCCGAAGGTCTGTCGATGATCAACACCATTCTTTCCGTCATCGGAGTGGATTTGACGACACTCCGACCCCTGCCGACAGTGGGTGGCCTGTCAACTTTTGGCGGTTATTCATCCATCGCCGTTAAACCCATTTCATTGCGAATGCTGGTCCAAGTGATGCGGGCAATGCAGGAACATGGTTTCGCGGATCGCTCAATCAGTGGGATTGGCGGTGTCACTTGCGCACGCGATGCGATCGAATATTTGTTATTGGGAGCGTCGACCGTGCAAGCTTGCACCGGTCCGATGCTTCAGGGCTTTGCGATGATTCATGAACTGACAAGCGGGCTTGCCAAGTTCATGGAGCAACATGGATTTCAATCGATCGACGCTTTTCGTGGCCATTCTATTCAGTACCTCACAAGGTTCAGTCACTTGCTCGGCGAAGAGGGCGAAACCAATCACGCGCAGCCTGGTCTTGCCTCGGACGACCAGTGGTCAGGCGATAAAATCAATAGCCAGACCGGCTCGATGAGTTCAAATTAAGCGAAGGTCTCACGGTGAGGACTTTTCGTGCTCGCGCTCATAGGTGAGATAATCCCTTTCCTTTTTTCAAACAGCTTTCTTTCGCTCCGAGGGGCCATTAAGCTACGCGTTTCCAAAAGCCACTGGTAGTGATTTAGCTCGGAAGGAACCTCTACATGAAACTCATTATCAAACCAGGGATTGGGGCGTTCACCGTGATCCTGAGCCTCTCGATGACCGGAACTATTGGCCATTCAGAGATTTCCTGTCGGAACATTAATGACCGGGGCTCAGAACGGTTTGTCAGCAAAGCGATTACGGTATTGCCGACGACTGACCTCAGGAGAATGACATCATGGCAGTTTTTTAAACGCTGGTACAGGGCCCCTGTCCCGCCAGGAATCTTGGCCATTCAAGACCTGACAAGCCGGTATTATGTGGACGAGGCAGATCCAGTCCTCGTGGTTCATCATGAAGGCAAGCCGTGGTTTGCCGTCATTTCCGGAGATTACTTTGAGGACAACAGAAATAATATCATCCCGAAATTAAGAGCTGTTCTAAAGGAACGGTGCGATTTTGACGTCGCCGATTCAGAGCTTGAACCCCTGCGAGAATTAACAGCTCAGGATCAATTTAACCCGGAATTTCCGGTTGAGCCGCTGCCTGACAAACCTGTATATCGCCACCAAGAAAGGTCGTTTTTTGACAAAGTGATGGAACAAAAAGTTGCGGTATTCTCAGCGCCTGAGACATCTAGAAAATATATTTTTCTTCGCCTGCCCGCGGGGGCGTCCAGATTTTCAGAAAGTTGGATATTTAAAAAAAGGATTGATCTAAGGTTGAACATGAATCGCCAGATTCTTCGCCTGTCAATGCTCATCCCACGGCCTCTTCAATTCAGAAAGCCGACAAAAATTAATTACGACTTCAATCAAACTGAGAATTACCGCCTGAATCCCGATGAAAAGAGAAAACTCGAGGAATTCCTGTCGGAAAATATTGATCGCGGAGTTTCACTTTTCGGAACGGATCCGCGGATCCGAGGTCTTCTCTTTTTCAACGGTGAGGCCGCACCACTGCTTGTCGAGTTTTCCCGCCATGAATCCAAGCGCTTTCGAATCGTGCGAGTCATTGGTCTGACCGAACCTGACGCTACTACTTTGGAAGATTATTGGACGAAGCGTTCCCTTCAATTGGGAATCAAGGGAAGCTTTTCTTTCCGTTTAAACAAGGCCATATATCTCCGGGGCATTTCAATGGCTGATAACAGATCTGATACCGTCATGTTGAGCCCCGAGGTTCTAGCACAAGTGTGGGATATCGCGCGGCTATCACCTTTGGATTTGGGAATTTTCCTGAGTGAACTGGAAGTCCTTAGACCGTTATGGGAAAGCTCTTTCTTGGGGGGACCTTTTCAGCCTCTCCGGGGAAATCAGATCTACTTGCATTTTCAAGCCATCGACGGGCAATTGCATCTTGAGGGCGCGGAAAGGAAAGCGCCTTTGCGGATTGTAAAGTGAAACCACACGAAGAATTTCAATTTACATCACTGGGAGGAGCGCCTTCAAAATCCTTTGCACGCTCGGCGATTCGACCATCGATCAGGTAGATCTCCCGATCCGCCATGGCGGCAAAGTCAGGCTCATGAGTCACCAAGCCAATCGTCGTCTGATGCGTCTTATTGACCCGCTTGAGGAGCTTCATCACCATCGCGGCGTTTTGTGAATCAAGGTTGCCCGTGGGTTCGTCCGCGAAAATATATTTGGGATTCAGGATCAGAGCGCGGGCGATGGCCACCCGTTGTGTTTGGCCGCCTGAAAGCTGGCTCGGTAGCTTGTGCTCATGACCCTTCAACGCCAGCTCCTCAAGCAGTTGCATCGCCAAGCTTGTCTTTTCCTCATGGAGCCGCAAGTTGCGCGCGGGAAGCAGAACATTTTCAAGGGCGGTCAACTCCGGCAGCAAATAGTGAAATTGAAAAATGAAACCCACGTTTCGATTGCGAAACTTATGAACTTCATCCGACGTCATCCTGGCGACATCCTGGCCATTGAAACTCACTTTCCCGGAAGTCGGCAAATCCAGTGTGCTGATCAAGTACAGGAGCGTGCTCTTGCCGCTTCCCGACCGGCCGGAAATCGAAACGAATTCCCCGTCGTGAATGACGAAATTCAAACCATGAAGGACGCGCTGGGGGGGCTTGCCAAATTCTTTGATGAGATTCTGAGCTTCAATCATGGGACGTAAGTCTCACTGCGAACAACCTCCATCGGCGTACTGAGCTAAGTCTCACTTCGAATAATATCCATCGGGGTCATGCGGCTTGCCGCCCAAGCAGGCAAAAAGCTTGCGACCATCGACGAGACCGTCGCCGTAACAAACGCGGTCATGTAAATTGAAAAATCGTAATTCAACAAAAGGTGGTTGCTGCCGCCGATTTCAAATCCAAAATCAATGCTCTCGATCCACCGGCACATCAAAAATCCAAACAACAGACCCAGAACCCCGCCGCTAACTCCCATCAGGATTCCCTGGTACAAAATCAATTCGAGAATCCGGCCGGGCCCATAGCCGATGGCGCGAAGAATGGCGATTTCTTTTCGCTTTTGCGAGATCATGATGGTCAGCACATTGTATATTCCAAAGGAAGCCACAATCAAAATCGCCCCAGTGATAAAATAGCGGGAGAAGTCCTGAACCTTGATCATCTCCATGAAAACCTTATTGGCTTGCTGCCAATCTTGAACTTTGTCCTGACTGAGCAGCTGCCAGCGCGTTGCCGCCTCTGTCGCCAAGTCGGGGTCCGTCAGGGCCACGGCGATTTCGGCCACCCGGCCCGGAGACCGATTCAACGACTGCGCGTTCTTGAGGTGCGCGAAAGTCAAGCTGTCATCCACCTGCTGATTGCCGAAGTGAATGAGTCCCACGATTTTAAAGGGCCTGACCGGTCCCCGGCCGCTTGAAACATTAATAATCTGATTCAGCTGGGCGCCGATTTTCTTGGCCACGCCGCTGCCGATGATGATGTTGTTACCACCCGCCTTCAAAGCCTGGAAAGAGCCTTGCTTCATATAACTTTCAACATTGCTGATGCGAACCTGGCGCTCCGGAATCATGCCGATCATTGAGATTGAAGCGGTGAATTTCCCGTGCGTTGCTATGGCGTTGACGGGAAGGCGTGGTGAAAAATCAAGAACGTCGGGATCCGCCTTCAAACGATCGGACCAGCCGGCATAGTTCTCAAGTCTTTCCTCATCCCGCTTGCCGGCCGGCGGAACGATCCAGCTGATCATCTGCTCGGGCGAGTAGAAAATTTGCCGGATTGGCGCGGCCTCAATTTCCTGTTCCGCGCCCGAAATCAAGACGTGGGCGGTGTTATTGAGGAGCTGCGAAAAGATGTACTTTCTCATCCCCAGCTGGATCCCTGATATGGTCACGAAGCACAAGGTGCCGAAACTGATCCCCAACAGAATCAGCAGAGTCTGTTTCTTCTTCGAGGTGAGCTGTCGCCAAGCGATGAAAAACATCAAAGACCTACTTATTGGTCTTGGGCATTAAGACGTTGTCATCCACGTTGAGATCACCACCCTTAATCTCAGCCCACAGACCGTCGTCGCGCCCCACATCCACCTTGATCTTTTCACGGGTTCCTTTTCGTTCGACAAGGATCTGCCCTTGGCTGATGGCACGAATGGGAACCATCAAAACATTAATGATTTTTCCCGCCTCCACCGTGACGTCGGCGGTCATGCCCGGAAGAACCGACTGATCGAGATCCATCACCTCGACGCGGGCAATGAATTCGTTTTCCTTTGGAAACAGGGCCGTCACCTTGCCGAGCAAATTTTGGCCGCGCATGGATTCAAAGGAAACTTTGGCGGCTTGGCCGGGACGCACGCGAAGGGCTCCTTCCTGCTCAATGGAAAGTTCGATGTATCGGTCCTTCAGGTCCTCCATCCTCAAGACGGTCGACTGCGGTACCGCGGTTTCACCCACGTAGGCAGCCACCAGGGTGACGGTTCCATCGAAGGGAGCAAGAAACGCCGTCCCAGGATCAAAATCAATCAGACGGGTCCCCTTTTTGACAAATTCTCCCTCGTGAACGTAGATGTTTCTGATTTTCAGCAAAATGCCGACTTTGAGTTCGTACCGCTGATTCGACATGACTTTCCCAAGAGCGTAAATCGCTTCCACAATGTCTCCACGCTTGGGTTTGACCACATCGTAGTTGCGATTTTGCCGGAAATAAAAACTCCCGGCCAAAAGGATCGCGAGAATGGCAGCTCCAACAATCACCCAACCAAATTTGTATTTCACCGTCCTAGCTTCGATGGGACCCTCGCGCCTGTCAAGGGACGGATAGGCCTCGCGCCAGGTTGACTTTCTATCGGACCTGCGAGCAAATCAAATGACGTGACTTACAACTTCCGTCTTGGCTTGCCCAATACCTTTCGTTTCAATTTCTTGGCGGTTGCAACCTGGAGCCTTGTTGGGTGCTTTGGAGGCATTGGAGGCATCGGCTGCATTGTCGGATGTACGCCTGAGGCGAAAATAGAAAGGATCGTCCTGGCCAGCGCCCAAAATATTCTGGAAAAAGAAATTGAAGAAGAAGCTTCGCGCGATATCACCGTGGCGAAGGATTTTAAGAACGACTACATCAGCACCATCAAAAATAATTCCGAATTCGAATTTGTCAGCGCCACGGTTCGTGACGGCGAGGCATTGGCCAATGTTCGCGTGCGGACGGTTCCTGAAAAGGCGCGCGCCGCTCTCCGGCACGTGATCAATGGCCAGGATTTGAAGAATTCAGTGGGGTTCAATTACACCGATTCCCTTCGCATGGTGACGAACTCGATGTTTCTTCCCCCGGGTCCAAGTTATGAAATGATTTTTTCTTATGAATTGAAAAACAAGAGCGCCGGCTGGAGCTCGATCTGGAACTCCGCCTGGGAAATCACCAAAATCCAGAAATAGTTGCTTGCCAAACCGCTCGCTTCGTTTAGAGAATCGGTTCACAGAAATCGTAGAGCGCATCTAAGAAGTGCTGCGTTGGTCGAGAACGTGCGAAAAATCGACCCACGAGGCGGAGGGAGAAACTGTAGCTGGGACTACAGCGCCGACCGACAACAAAGTGGGACGATTTTGCAGCCATTCGCAGACGACGCACCACTTCTTAGATGCGCTCTTAAGAGGGGGAATCATGAAATCGCTATTGCTTTCAGGCTTATTTTCAGGCTTGCTTTCACTGACCGTCGGTTTGGCGCTTCCGGCAGAGGCCTCAGACTGGTCATCGGCCCGCTATTTGCCGAACTATCCTTTTGCCCCGACCAAGCCGCTGGCACCAGAGCCCGCCTATCAGCAAATATTCAATTCCGTGAATCGAGATCATATCTTTAAAGTGTTACAGGAAATGACCGGCTACCTTCCCGTCACCGTCGGCGGGCAAACCTATCGCATCACCAATCGCTATTCGGCGGAAGCCAAGGCTAAATATCGTCTTTATTGGCGGCAATTTTTTGAAAATCTGGGCATGAGCGTGCAGGAACTCACTTTCGCTGGCAATCATCTCCCCGGCGAATCGACTGGACACAATCTGGAAGCCGTTCTCCCCGGAAAAACCAAAGACTCCATCATCGTCATTGTTCACTATGACAGCATGGGTCCCTTCGGCCAGGAGGTTAACAATCCGGCGGTGGACGACGACATGACAGGAATGGCCATCACTCTTGAAACGGCTCGCCTTTTGGTGGAACACAAAAGCCAGCTTCACCACACCGTTCGGTTTGTCGCGGCCGACGCCGAGGAACTGGGTGAGCTGCAAGGAGCCAGGGAATACGCGAAATACATCAAGGATCTTTCACAGCGGGAAAATTTCAAACTCGTGGCTTCGGTGGACAATGAACAAACAGGCTGGAATTGCAGTGCCGATGGAGTTTGCTCGACAAAGGATCTCACCTTTGACGTCTTCAGCTGCTCGGGCGACCGCTACAATTTCCCGGAGATTGGCAATGCCTTGCAGGAGGTCGCAATCACTTATTCAAATTTGAAAGTGGCCCGCGGCTGCATCGGCGAAAACAGCGACCACTACGCCATGTGGGAAATTGGCGTGCCTTCGGTCGTGTACTCGGAACACGAGCCTTTCGCCAATCCTCACTTTGATAACAGCGGCGGCGACACCTTCGACAAGATCGATCAGGATTACTTCTTTAAGATTGCGCAAGTGGGTGTGACTTTCGCCGCTAAATTGGCCGGGCTGGACGGAACGGCTGGGCTGTAATAGGTTTTTGCTGGCTTATATCACACTTTTAATGAGCTTCATCGAATCCGGCACCAAACTTCAGTCTCGTGAAAAGCGCTCTTTTCCCCTCAAAGTCCCGAACGATTTAACACTCGCTCTGCGAGCGAATCCGAAAGCGCTGGCGACTTTCAATTCATTTACTCCCACTCGCCAAAAAGATTACATCTATTGGATCAATGGAGAGGGCGACCACACCCGTCTTTTTACCCATCGGGCGGACGTCGAGTCGTTTAATCTTGAGTGCCTGGGAAGAATCAAACACCCTCTGCACTCTTTCAACACCGAATATTCAGGCAAAGAATCCGACATTGAAAATTTCAAGAAGCACGCGCCTATTCCCGGGGTCATCCAACTGAAAAAAGATGCCTTAGTGATGCTTCGGCAAAATGATATGGAAGGCCGCTGGGTGAACGGGAGTCTGGGACGGGTCATCAAGATCACGGACAGGCGACTGGAGATTCAACTGGACGAAGGCGGTACCGTCGACGTTGAAAAAGAAGAGTTTACACTACTTAATGCTGACGGTGCTCCCATCGCAGCGGCCAAAAATTTCCCGGTAAGCCTGGCTTGGGCGATAACCATCCACAAAGCCCAGGGGACAACCCTCAGCAAGATGAGCGTCGACCTGAGCAAGGCGTGGGAACCAGGCCAAGCTTATGTGGCACTGAGCAGGGTGGGCGGCCCCGGTGGGCTATTCGTTGAGAATTGGTCAAAGTCCGCAATCTTCGCCGATCCACAGGTGATGCATTTTCACCGAAGCCTGGTCGCACGCCGGCAGTGAACGGGAAAAAGATTTCACCTACGGGATTGTCTCACCCGTGCCAAATCTCTGAGGCGCATGAGCGTACTCCGCCTCGGCGTTGGGCATTAAGGCAAGCAAGCGAGCGCGCCGGTTGGCATCCGAGGGATGGGTTGACATCCACTCGGGCGGAGCTTTTCCGCCCATGGCCGCCCCCATGCGCTCCCACAGCTTGATCGACTCCGCGGGGTCATATCCAGCGCGGGCCATGTAGACTTGCCCGTATTCGTCGGCCTCGGATTCATTTCCACGATCATATTTCAAATTGAAAAAAGCAATTCCGAGGCCACCGAGGGCGCCACCCAGCTTTGTCAATGTTCGACAATTCTCGGTTTGGCAGAATTGGCTGGCGATAACGCCGGCACCCAACCCCAGAAGCGCACCTGCCATCTGTTGTTGCATGCCGCGGGCAAGTTTTTCTTTGCCGTGGCGGCGAGTGGCGTGGGCCACCTCATGCCCCAAGACAGCCGCCAGCGCTCCTTCGGTTTTGAGGATGGGCATGATGCCGGTATACACGGCCATCTTTCCACCCGGCATGCACCATGCGTTGGGTTCCTTGTTTTCAAGGAGGACAACCTCCCATTCGAAATGCTCGCCGGAAGCCACGGCAATTCGCTGGGCCACCCGTTGCACCATGGCAGTCCAGGCCGCGTTGTTCGAACGACGGGACTGAGCTTTCACTTTTTCATACTCTTTCTTCGCTTCCGCGTTGATGTCGGCGTCGGTGACCTTCGGCGCTAACGTCGAACAACTGATCATGAGAAGAAATGCGGTTACTGAAACAATCTTGGGAATTGTGAAAGTGAATTTCATGGAGATCCTTTCCGCGCCAGCGTCAAACAGCCCATAGAGACTGCAATAAACTGTCTTGTGGAGACTGTCTCGTAGAAACTGTCTCGTAGAGACTGCAACAAAAAAGAAACTGTCTCTTGCCGGACTGTCAAAGCGACGAAAATTGGACGATCAAGTCTATCTTATGAGAAAGACAGCCAAAGACGAAACAAGTGACTGCTTCTTTGTCCATTGAATGGGCCCAGATCGCGCCCCGGAACCCCTTAATTGCTCCTACCGCTGGTCATTATCTTTGCATTGGAATTCCCGCAGACCCGGGAGAATTTACGTGATCATTCGAATCTTCTTCAGCATCCTTACAGTTTTAGCGCCGGTGATTTTGGTATTCATAGTGGGCGAGCCGTCCCATCATCAAATCGCTCCAGCGATCACCTCCATCGACGGAGGGGACTCACCCGATTCGGCTGAATGATTTTCATATCTGTCCAACATCACTCCCCTGGCGGGCGAAAGTTGGGCCGCTTCTTTACCGCTTCATCCATTTCCGCTGGCGTTAAGAGCACGATTGACCTATGACACCTTAGGGTTTGTAAAAGAATAACTCCAAGTTCAAGTAGCCTGTATCAAAACGAGCCACCGTCTGTCCCCGGTTCAGACTTGGACTTGGACTTGGGTCGCTGATGCTGATGATCCACGACCTGATGATCCATGATCTGATGGTCCAGAGGCTGATGGCCCACGATCAGTCGCGCGCCTTTGCTGAAGGTCAGATAGGACCACATCCACTCAAACAAAACGATGATTTTATTGCGAAAGCCGATCAAATAAGCGACGTGCACGAACAGCCAAAGGAGCCAGGCAAGAAAACCGGTGAAGCGAAACCGCTGATGCGGACCCATTTGAACCACCGCCCGTTTTCGGCCAATCGTCGCCATGGTCCCCTTGTCCAAATAAGTGAAAGGCAACCGCAAATTCGCTTGACCGGTCGCTTTACCGCTAGTCGCTTGGCCGGTCCATTGGCCGCTTGTCGCTTGGCCGTGAATTTCCCGTCGGATCAACGATCCCACATAGCTTCCCTGCTGCATGGCCACCGCCGCGACACCTGGAAGAGCCTCACCTCCGCCGGGGGGCTCGGCGTGAGCCATGTCCCCGATGACAAAAACGTTCGGGTGTTGAGGGAGCGAGAGGTCCTCTTTGACGATCACGCGACCCTGGCGATCGAGTGGCACGCCCAATGACGCCGCCAACGCGGAGGGCTTTACTCCAGCAGTCCAGAAAATATTGGCGGCGCGAAATTCGCCGCTCGTTGTTTTTACCACCCCGGACTGAATCGAGAGAACTCTGCAATTTTCGTGAACGTTGACTTTCATTTGCGCGAGGTCATCACGGGCGCGCGCCGAGAGCTCGGACGCAAACGAAGAAAGAACGCGCGGGCCGGCCTCGAGCAAATTTATCATCGTGGACTCGGGGAAAATATTGCGAAAATCCGAACGCAAGGTCGTATTTGCGATCTCTGAAATGGCGCCGGCCAGCTCAACGCCCGTGGGACCGCCACCCACGACGACGAAACTCAATTGAAAGCGCTTTTCCTCTTCCGAGGCGGAACTTTCCGCCTGTTCATAGGCCGAAAGAATGCGTCGCCGAATGTCCAGGGCGTCTCTTATGGATTTGAGCGAGGGGGCCAGCGGCTCCCACTCGGGATGGCCAAAGTAATTGCTTTCAGCACCGCAAGCCAGCAGGAGGTAATCGTAATGGTACTCTTTGCCGCCGGACAAGATGATCTTCTGCTCCGCCAAGTTCACCCGATCGACGTTCATCATCAAGATCTGCACGGCAGAATATCTGGAGAAGATCGTTCGAATCGGCACGGCGATCTCTCCGGGCGAAAGGCCCGCTGTCGCGACTTGGTAAAGGAGTGGCTGAAAAAGATGATGGTTGTTGCGGTCGATGAGCGTGATATGAAGGTGCGGTTCTTTGGCCATCTCCTTCACCGCCCGAACGCCGCCAAAGCCTCCGCCAACGACTAGGACTTCCCTTGCACGAACTTGCACTTGACCAGATTTAACAGAGCCTTTAGGCCTTGTCATGATCCGCCAGCCATGGGATATTTTTTACGGGAGGCTCAATGGGTGAGTTCAGTTTGACGCATGTATTGATTGTCGCCGTGATTTTTTTGATTTTTTTCGGGCCAAAAAAGCTTCCTGAGCTCGGCAAGTCTTTGGGCGAGGCCATTAAGGGATTCAAGAAAGCCATCAATACCGATGAAAAAGACACAAGCCAAAACAACCAGCAAAACACGGTCCAGATCTCTCAACCTTCAGATAAAGATAAGGATCGCTTCGTAAAAGACGTCAAAGATGTCGCAGACGAAGCCCGAGAAAAAGAAAAAACCCACAAAGGCTAAAAAGAGCGTGGACGGCGAAGAGCCACGTCGGTCTGCGAAGGTGCCACGGGTACTGAAGCGTGGCCTCAGTCCCTGTCGCCCTTGTACCATGAAGCCCCACCTCTTTCTCCACCGTTCCGAATTTGCGCATCGCCTGTAACGTTTTTTAGCGCCATCTATCCGGCCGAAAAATAGAACCACATTTTTTGCCAACCGGAGTACTCCTTTCGTTAGGAGATCAGAGAAAGGAGAGGGAGCATGATCAGAGTTAATATCGGAATTGAAGAACCCAACAGGAAACAGGTGGCCGAGGGACTGGCTCAAATTTTGGCTGATACGTATACCCTTTACTTGAAAGCTCACAACTTTCATTGGAATGTTCGGGGACCCATGTTCCAGACGCTCCACCAAATGTTTGAACGACAATATCAGGAGTTGGCGTTAGCGGTTGACACCATCGCCGAGCGAATTCGCGCCCTGGGTTATTCAGCCCCGGGTAGCTATCGGGAGTTCGGGCAACTGACCACCATGAAGGAGTCCATCGGCATGACCTCCGCACGCGATATGATTCAGGCGCTTCTGGATGGAAACGAAATCATTGGGAGAACCTGCCGGCAAATGTTCCCGATCGCCGATCGTGCGTCTGATGAAGCCACCGCCGACTTACTCACAGAACGGATGGAGTACCACGAGAAAACAGCCTGGATGCTCCGCTCGCTGCTGGAAGATTAAGGCGTTTCCCCCCAAGGGAGGCTACAGGGAGGTTAGGTCCCCGCGTTCTCTTTTTTCGTCGGCGGCACCGCTTCAGCTGCAAGC
>PSRN01000118.1 GCA_003176075.1 Bdellovibrio sp. | reverse complement strand
TCAGGTGGCCATCTTCAACTCAGCTTGTTAACCGTTTGGTTGCACTGGAAACTTTATTGCGGGGCTTGTTAAGTCCGGCATCGTTCCATTTAGTCAAGGCGGTGTCGCCGATCCATGCGGAGTTTTTGCCCGATGTAATCATCATAAGAGTCGTGGCGCCGTTTGGTTCATTCGTGGACATTGGCGTCAGCACTAGAGCTTTTCTGACCTTTGATTTGGGAAAATCCGAGAACGGAAAAGGCACTTCAACGACATCGAAGGTATCATAGATCGTCGTCGTCATCGCTCATCCATTCCGGCGCTAAGGTCATTTCGATGCTTTTTAAATGATCGAGTTCTTCGTCTTGGGCGCGGACTTTCTTTAAAACCACTTTGCCGTCGTCTTCGATTTCAAAGGCGAGCATATCGCCGGAGTGAAGATCGAGGGATCTTCTGATCTCCTGCGGGATGGTTGTTTGCCCTTTGCTTGAAAGGGTAGCGAGTTTGTGCGCCTTCATGAGAACAGTCTATCAAGACCAAGCCAAGAAGTAAAGAAAATTTACTTCTTTACGGTAAAGAATAAGCAGATGCGCTCTTAGGCGTGCGCCGCCCGAATGAGGTTGAGGGCTGAGCCAGCCTTAAACCATTTTATTTGCTCAGGATTGTAAGAGTGACGCAGAGAAATTTCTTCTTGCCCCCCACCCTTATGCTCAACCTTCATCACCACCTCTTTTCCTGGCGTCAAGTGAGCCAGATTTTGGATGGAGACGCGGTCATCTTCGCCAATTTTGTCGTAATCCCTGGGATTTGAAAACGTCAGCGCCAAAATGCCCTGCTTTTTTAGATTTGTTTCATGAATGCGGGCAAAAGACCTGGCCACCACCGCCGTGCACCCGAGAAATCGCGGGCTCATGGCGGCATGCTCGCGCGACGATCCTTCGCCATAGTTTTCATCGCCGACAATAATCCATCCCTGTCCAGCCTTCCGATACTCACGAGCAATCTTGGCGAATTCGAACCCCTTTTGCCCACTCAGTTGATTCTTGCCCTTTCCAATTTCACCGGTGAAAGCGTTGTCAGCGCCGAGAAGTAAGTTGTCGGAAATATGATCCAAGTGGCCACGGTACTTCAGCCAACTTCCTCCAGGACTGATATGATCCGTTGTACATTTTCCTTTAACCTTGGCCAGGATCACCTGATTGACAAAATCCTTGCCGTCCCACGACGCGAAAGGGGTCAAAATTTGCAGCCGCTCTGAACTCGGGCTGATCGCAACCTTCGCGCCTTGACCCGCCGGTGCCTGATACCCTTGTGGATCCGGAACGAATCCTTTTTCAGGCAGCTCGGGCGCCACCGGAGCTTTCAGCTTCACTTTGCCCTTGGGAGTTTCAATTTCATCCTTCATCGGATTGAAATCCAGCCGCCCGGCAAGTCCAAGGGCCATCACCAGTTCGGGGGAGCCAATGAATGCCAAAGTTTCGGTATTCGCATCGTTGCGGCCGCGGAAGTTGCGATTGAAGGAAGTGACAATGGTGTTCTTCTCACCCGACTGGATATCATCCCTTTTCCATTGTCCAATGCAAGGCCCGCAAGCATTGGCGAGGACGACGGCCCCCACCTGCTCCAAAGTGTTCATCAAACCGTCCCGCTGAATCGTGTTTTGAATTTGCGTCGATCCGGGTGAGACATAAAATCTTTGCGGCATCTTATGCCCTTGTTCCAGCACCTGACGCGCGACAAAGGCGGCGCGGCCGATGTCCTCGTAAGAAGAATTGGTGCAACTGCCAACAAGCGCGCTGGAGAGCTTGGTCGGCCACCCCTTCTCCTTGGCTTGCTTAGCCATCGCGGAAATGGGCCACGCGATATCCGGTGAATGCGGTCCAACGAGGTGAGGCTCCAAAGTCGAAAGATCGATCTCATAGACTTCGTCAAAATATTTCTGCGGATTGGCCACCACCTCCGCGTCGGCGACCAAATAGTCCTTAAACTGATGGGCCAAATCCGCCAATGCCGCGCGGTTGGTGGCTCGCAAATAACTGGCCATGCGGTCATCATAAGGAAAGATGGAGAACGTCGCTCCCAGTTCGGCCCCCATATTGGTGATGGTCGCCTTCCCCGTGCAGCTGATCGATGGCGTGCCGCTACCGAAATACTCCACGATCTTGTCTGTCCCACCCTTGACGGTGAGGATTCCCAGCAATTTCAAAATGACATCTTTGGCGGAAGCCCAACCCTGCAGGGCCCCTTTGAGGTGAACACCAATGAGTTTCGGGTTTTTAACTTCCCAAGGCAGACCGGCCATCACGTCGGAAGCGTCGGAACCACCGACACCGACAGCGGCCATCCCGAGGCCGCCCGCATTCGGCGTGTGGGAGTCCGTGCCGATCATCAATCCGCCGGGGAACGCGTAATTTTCCAGGATGACTTGATGAATGATTCCAGCACCGGGTTTCCAGAATCCGATATTGTATCTGGAAGATGCCGTGGCGAGAAAATCAAAGACTTCCTGGTTGGTCTTGTTGGAGGAAGCCATGTCGGCTTCTTTGCCCTTGAAAGCTTGAATCAAATGATCACAGTGAACGGTGGCGGGAACGGCCGACTCCTGCCTTCCTGACAACATGAATTGCAGCAAAGCCATCTGCGCCGTCGCGTCTTGCATCGCGACCCGATCGGGATGAAGAAGCAGGAAACTCTTGCCACGCTCAAGCTCCTGCTGGGCCGGATCCGCAAGATGACCCAGGAGAACTTTCTCCGCCATGGTGAGTGGCCGGTTCAGCCGCTTGCGGATCACCGCCACACGTTCTTTTGTCCTTTGGTAAACTTCTCGAACAAGATCGGGCGTGGTTTCAATTCTTTTCACGGGAGCCTCGATTCATGCAGCTCGATTCATTCAATACGAGCATGATAATTTGATCATTTCGAATTTACGAAAAACCCTTATATGACAATAGTATACGCCCTCAATTGAGGATGTCACCATGAAACACACCACCCTGCTTCTCGTCCAGGTCCTCGTCGTCAGCCTCTTGCTCCTGATCCTTTGCGAAATTGGCGAAGCTTCGATGCCGGCAAGAGTTCATAAAAATCTCTGCTCACCATCCGTCTAAATAACCACCCGTCTCAATGAATCAATTGGAGGGGGAAGCGTCTGGTGGGGGCTGAGGCCCCCATCGGACCCTGAATGGAGCTTAGACAAAGCTGCTCCGGCGAATCTTTTCCAGAATCAATTTTTCGGTCTTCAGCGGATCCTTGGGGTCGACGGAAAAAAAACTTTGCTGCTCACAGCGGATCTTTTCCTTGAGCAGCCAGCGCAAAATATCAGCCAAACCTTTGTTTCGCTTATCCAAAAAGAAGGGGTCATTTTCAAGCGCGTCCTTGGCCTTCTTGAGCGCCCGGGCTTCGACGGGATCCGATTCTTTGACCTTGTAGTGGGGCAAATCGTATTTCTTCACGTCCTCCGGCAACACTCCCAAAAAGCGCACCTGGGGAGCCGAAAAATCAGCGTTGCGGATCAAGGAGGCCGCCGAACCCGCCTTCAAGGTGCGGAAAATATTTTGCAAGGTGTAGGCGTCAAGATCGCCGAAGAAGTACATCGGCACTTCCAATTCTTCTTGAATCAATTTGCACCAGCCCCGCACGGCGTTGGACGGCACGCCTTGCGCGCCCATCAAGATGCACGGATTCCGCTTCGTAAAACCCATGGTTTGCAGCGTGTTCGCCGTGCCCTCGGATTCAACGATGAGGCAAAACTCAATTTTCTTCTTTGCTTTCAGCTTCAGTGATTGCGGCCGGTTTTTCGGTTGAAAGGGCGCGGTTCCCAGCGTGGACAAATCAACCGTGGCCTTTTCGCCGTCAGGCAAGGCCTCGGTCACCACCAGCTGCCTGGAGTAGGTTTGCCCACCGCGATCATTGGCGAAGCAATTGAGTTCTTCGCGATAAACCTTAAGCATGTCACCAATGAAATCAATGATCGAATCGCTCTCGTCCTGGTCCTCAAAATCAAGAGGACGCAAATGGGAATCCCCTTTGATCAGCCCCTTGCAGATATAATAAAGCTCACGCTTGGTATTGACCGATCCAATGTCGAGATTGCGGAGAAGAATCTCAAGCATGAAAACAACGCGCGCGAGCTTTTGCACCGAGGACACGTTAAGCTCGGTGCGGACGATCTTGTCCCCAGGGGTCAGATAGCCCACCTTCGGATTGTAAAAGGAGTTATCGAGGCTCGTCTTCACCGCCTCGAGAACGGGACGCTTGCTCTTCTCAAGATCACTGAGCATTCGTTCGGCCAGATGGCGGGCCTCCTTGGGGATATCGATATTGAGCTGCCGAATCTGAATCAATCGTGTCATGAATTAACCTCTTCGTCCGCGTTGGTCCGCGGCTGCGTAAATTCCGCTGCTGGGACTGGTGTCTCGGATCCTGGTTCTTGCAACTCGGTTTGCGGCAACGTGGGGTCCGCTTGCGCCTCTTGCGCCGGCTCTCGTTCTTCCGTCCTTTTCCCTTCGTTCGCCTTTCCGTT
The DNA here is from genome assembly GCA_003176075.1 of Bdellovibrio sp. Lineage (GTDB taxonomy): Bacteria > Bdellovibrionota > Bdellovibrionia > Bdellovibrionales > Bdellovibrionaceae > PSRN01. The sequence goes on along the minus strand of PSRN01000118.1, from coordinate 1,001 downwards.
GGCCGAAGAGTCACCCTCCTCGTCTTCACCACGACCCAGTTTTTTGGCCAATTTGCGCTTTTGTTCCTTGAGCTTCGCCTCGGCCTCTTCCAGGTCGGCGATGGCGTCCTTGGAATCCCTGCCCAGCAGTTTGGTCAATCCTTCTTCCGCCTTTTTCCGGCGCGCCTCATTGCTCTTGGTCAGACGCACCAGGGTCTCCACCAAGATGGGGCCAAATTGTTCAATATGAGCGAGCTTGCGCTCCAAATCCGCTTCCTTGAATTCCTTCTTGATATGCCTGGCCAGTTTTTGTCCAGCCTGCATCAGGGCGCGACGGATTTCCTCAACGAGTTCCTCGGAGGCGTCGATCGTTTCCTTGGATGCATTCTTGAACTTGATAAAAGGCGAAACGACGGACACGGCAAAAACATAAGGACCCAGCGGCAGCGAGTTCTTTGGCTGCGCCAAACCGTAACTTTTCCAATTCACTGATTCAATGGCCCAGGTGATCGCGCAACCTGATTTATCAAACTGCAGGGGCACGCGGTTGGCAAATCGAAGAAGCTGGACCGGTTCATCGAGCGCTTGATTGCGATTGTTGAAGCGCGCCAGCGCCACTTCGACCGACACCGGTTTGAAATCGCAAATCGTAGGTCGTCGCGTGACCACCGAAAAAAAATCGATTTCACCGAGGCGTTGGATGGATTGAGACAAAGCCTCCTCTCCAACCGTCAGCACCGATTTGGTGGAGGGGGCCATGAGTTCGGTGTTTTGCACCGCCTGAAATATTTTTTTAAAATCCTCATCCTTGAGACTCGTCAACGACCGGTCACGCAGCGCTTTTGGCAACCCCTTGGCGATGAATTCCTTGACCGAACCTTCATTCACCCGCGAAAAGCCGGTTTTCAAAAAGTTTTCAAGACTGGTCTTACCATAGAGTGTGGCGTGGGTGATGAACTCGCCGAGTTTAAAGGTGTGGGGGTGAGGCAAGGTGGAGGCCGGGACCTCGGGCACAATATTTG
>PSRN01000256.1 GCA_003176075.1 Bdellovibrio sp. | reverse complement strand
CCCCAGGGAAGCCGCCACCATAAAATCCGCCAGTCATACCAATTCCGCCGGGGCCAAAACCCGGCATTCCACCGGGCATTCCACCCGGCATCTGAAAACCGCCGGGGTAGACACCCATGGGAATGCGGGGAGGTCCGTAAAATCCTCCGGGCATGTAACCCCCGCCGCCGAGCATGCCGCCCCCCATGCCCATGGGATACCCTGGAATACCCCCCATGCCGGAGCCGATCGGGCAAGGCCAAGCCGGGCAGTAGGCCTGTCCACCAAGACCGAGACTGAAATTCATTCCCATACCCGGGTTGAACATTCCTTGCCCATAGGGAGTGGGGTACATCGATTGCGGAAAACCAAACAACCCCGCCTGCATGGGATTCGTTTGATAGGCCCCCCAGGGGTTCATGGCACCGTAAGCTCCGGCGAGTCCATTCGGCCCCATTGGAAAGCCGGAACCGAAGAGCCCCCCCGAACAGCCAAAGCCGCCGTTACCGAGGGCGGTTTGAAGTGCTCCCACCAAACCGCCGGCGGCCGTCATCGCGCCATAACCAAAAGAACTCAACGGCATCTGTGGAGGCGGGGTATTGTAGCCAGCCAAGGCATTCATCTGCGACCAGTTGTTGGCCACATTCTGGTAAGTTTTCATCTGCTGATTAGCGATGTAACCTTGCGTGAGAGCCCCCATGACAGGGACGATGAGATCCGCCCAAAAGGGCTTGGCTTCGTGGACTTCGACGGTGGTCCTTTGGCTGAGGAGGCACTGCAGACATCCGCCCTCGGTCTGATACTGGCGGGCGTTCGCTTCAAATTGAGTTTTCAAGCGGGCGGATTGTTCATCATTGAAGTTGGCCAGCCGTCGAGCTTCTTCCAGTTCCTCGGTCGCGCCCTCCAACTCACTTTCGGCGTCGCGCTTTTTGCGGGCGGCCTCTATCATCCGGGTCAGGTGCGTCTCACAATTGTGATCCCCCTTGCAAATCGCCACATCAAAGCGGCCGCCGTCCTGGCAATTGTCAATCACCTCTTGCGCGACGGAGGCGGGAGCCCGGCTGGGGCCGCCCGCGCTTTCGCTTTCAACACTGGGCGCATCCGTGTTGCTGGGCGCGGCCGCCTCGGCGGCTTTGGGCGCCTCAGAGCCAGCCGCCCCGGAGTCAGGCGCCCCGGCGATCTTTTCGCTTTCGGAAGGTTCCGTGGTACTCGATTCGCGAATACGGCCGGTCCTCAACAAATCACAGCGCGAGCCACGCAGGATATGTCTTTCCATGTCACTATAACTGCCGGCAAGTCCCAGATCTTCCAGATCCCGGTGAAGTTTTCGCTGGTTTTCGCTGAGCGCGTGTCGGTGCTTGTCGATCTCCGACTTGAGCGCGGAGACCTTCGCCTCGTTCTCGTTGAAGCGGCGTTGGTACCCTTCGATTTGATCCCGTTCATTGATGATGTTGTTCGCCAACATGGTGTCTTGCCCGCAACGAGGCATGGCCGGGTACGCCCCGGACCCCCAAACGGACTGGGCGTGAACATTCAGCGATGATAGAACGTTCATGGAAAAAAAAATCGGAACAGCACCGATCGTCCTGCCAACCATCCATGGCCGATTCATCGGGATTCTCATTCTTTTCACCCGGACCCTCCAACGAGTGAAGGCAAATCCTATTGCCTCTCTTTGAAGCTTAATTTTACACTTAAGATTCATGTTAAAACAGACTATTTTTTGCGTGGACGACGAAAACGACAACCTCGACGCCCTCGAGAGGATTTTTCGCGCGAAGTACAAAGTCCTGCGGGCCCTCTCGGGCGCCGAAGCGCTGCAAATTCTCGACCAATATCCGGACCCCATCGCGGTGATCATCACCGACCAAAGGATGCCGCAAATGACGGGGGTGGAGTTTCTTGAGAAGAGTCTGGCGAAACGTCCAGACAGCATTCGCATTTTGCTCACCGGCTACACCGATATGGAGTCCATCATCGCCGCCGTGAACACCGGCCAAATCTACCGCTACATCAATAAGCCCTGGGACCCTCTTGATCTGCTGAATACGGTCAACCGGGCCGTCGAGCGCTTCAATATGGCGCGCGAAATCGTGCAAAAAAACCAAGAGCTGGCCAAGGCGTTGGACGAACTCAAAGTTCTCGATCAAGCCAAAAGCCAATTCATGATTTTGATCAACCACGAACTCAAGACACCGCTCACCGGTCTTCTCAGTTTCACCGAACTTTTGCGCGAGACAACCTTGAACGGCGATCAAGCCACTTACCTTTCCCGCATTGAAAAAAGCGGCCAACGGCTGCGCGAACTGATCGATGACGTGCTACTGATCGTCTCGGCGGAAATGAAAACCCTGAAGATGACCATTTCACCCTTTGAGGCGACGAAATTAAAAGTCTTTATGAAACCAGAAGTTGAGAAAATGGCCGAGCGGAAAGGGATGAAAGCCACCGTCGCTCTTGCGGCGAAGAAAATTGTTGGGGATGAGGCGCTCATCTCCCAGGTCTTGGCGCGTCTGGTTCACAACGCCGTAAAATTCGGTCTTCAAGGCGGCACGATCTCGGTGTCCAGCGAGTTGGTCAAGCCTCATCGGCTGCGTCTCCGCGTATTCAACCAGGGATCTTCAATTCCCGAAAACGTGCGCGAGAAAGTTTTGCGGCCGTTTTTCATCGACGAGGACGTCATGAGTCACTCCTCCGGAACGGGACTTGGCCTCACCGTGTGCCAGTCCATTCTCAAAGCTCACTCCTCGCGCCTGGAACTGAGCAACCGCGACCAGGGAGTCGAAGCCGCCTTCGAATTGCCGGTCCTCTGAACCACTCACTTGACCTTTGCGCCAAATCTAGCGACCGTTACTTGTAAGCCTCTGTGAATGCGAATCTGCCCATTGAGTCTTCTTGGATTGACCAAACAGGGGCTTTGTTCTCCCTATACGCCTTTGAATAAATGTGATAAGTTATTGATAGTTTTTGACAAGTTACAATAAGTTTTGTACCGATTGATATGGCTGTTGTATTTTCGAAGCACGCGGTGGAGAAAATGTTCCAAAGGAATGTATCAGCAGATGAAGTTGAAATGATTTTGGACGACCCGGATGGCGTGTTTCCCCAATCAAGGGATAAGTCGGCCTTTTACAAATCACTGAGTGGGCACTCTGATAACGCCATAGCAGTTGTCGCTGTCAAACAGATTGAGAATTTTGAGGTTATTACGGTTATGCATAACTTTGAGGTGAAGAAATGAAAGTGATCCACCTTCCGGACATCGACTATGTTTCAATCGAATTTAGAGATGTGCCTGAAGCCAAATCCTATTTGGAAAATGGAATTATTGTCCGTGAGGATAAAAAGGGCAACATCATTGGTATTGACATCTTGGATTCATCGAAATTATTCGGGGATAAGGGCATTTTAACAATGAAAGAAGCTTGTCGGCTGCTCGGCATTTCTGAAGCAACTATGCGACGGAAAATTAAGCAGGGAAAAATCAAATTTACCAAGCCCAATGGCAAGGATTATCGATTTAAGAAATCAGATATTCTCAAGTTCGGAGCCTGACGGGCTTCTACAGTTTAGATGCTGTAGAAAGCTGTCTGCGCAAAGTCGAACTTGCTTCAAGCTGAGTCTTCTACATCACGTGCCGCAAAATTCGCGCAAAGTTCAAGATTGCGCCGCCATGAACCAACGGACATCATCGTGGATGAACATGAATCGAGGCCAATCGGATTTGGCACGATCCACTGACCGAAAGTCGCATGCGACCTCCGGATGATCTCTTTGCCGGCGATCAACTACTGTCCTCATCCGGCGGCCACACTCTTGCAAGTTTTCGTTGGCGAGACAACACCCGTGGCGTCTGCGGAGGTGCAGGCTTGTTCAGACAACCGATTTTTCTCTTTTCATTCTTTGTTCTCTGCTCATTTCTGCTGATGTCGATTCTCGCTGACGTCGGACGCGCCTCAACTTCTGAAATCGTCAAGGTGGAAATCGTCAAGGTGGGCGAGAGCCGACGCATCTCCGCCCAGGGAATGATTCGAGCTGAAGTCAATAAATTCGTCCGCATTGCCCCCGCCCCTGGCGGCACGGTGATCATTGGGCTTAAGCCAGGATATCTGACGGTTTTTATCAATAACCGACCTTATGAGATCCAAGTCCTCTCGAAGTCGCAATCGCGGGCGAAAGAAGTTCTTGAATCCTGGGTTCCGCGCCGCCTGGGACTTCACGTGGGAGTCGAGAAGGGTCAGGTCCTTCTCAGCGGCAAGCTTTTGCGTTCAGAGGACTGGCTGGGTCTCGCTGACCCGTGCCGGGGATGCCAATATCTTTCCCTTCTCCAAATGTCCGACATTGTTCGACAACGGGTCCAAGCTGATCTTCGTAATCAATTGGCACGGAAGGGTCTGCCGGAGCCAGCTCTGCGCTGGGGCCCCGCCGCCACCTGGATTCTTCGCAATCAACAGGCCCCGCCAGCCTTGGTGACCTTGGCGCAAAGTCTGGGAATTCAACTCAACAACGAAGACTCGGCGGTGGACCTTTTACCCCTGGTTGAAACGCAAATCTTTGTGATGGAAGCGCGCAATGACAAGGCCCGCCAGTGGGGAATCGAATGGCCCACGTCGGTGACGGCGCAAGTTATTCCAGAGGAAGAGAGTCCACTGTCGTCGCTCGCCTTGCGGGCCCACGCCCTGGAGATTGAGGGGAGCGCCAAGATTCTGGCTCATCCCACTTTGCTTTGTCGCAGCGGACAGGAGGCGGAGTTCCTGGCCGGAGGTGAATTTCCAATCAAGATCGCCACGGCCAAAGTGCAGCAGGTCATCTGGAAAAAATACGGCATCCTGCTGAAGGTGAAACCTTTGGCGGATCGTTTTGGCCGCATGAGTCTCTCCCTCGAAACCGAAATTTCTTCGCTCGATCGGGCCCACACCGTCGATGACATTCCGGGCCTCTACACCAATCGCGTCGTCAGTCACTTTGACCTGCTTGAGCCTCGCACCATTGCCATCAGCGGGCTGATCAAGAATGAACAAGGTCGGGCCGTGCAAGGGCTGCCTGGGTTGGCTGGCATTCCCGTACTGGGAGCCCTTTTTGGTTCGCAAAATTTTGCCGAGAGCAAAAGTGAACTGGTCATACTCGTCAGACCCAGTGTGGTTGACGTGGACCGTGAAGGCCACGACCTGGACAAAGATGAGAGAACAAGCGGCTGAGACAATGATGGATCTACAATTTCTACAATTTCTAAGGGAAGTCGAAGCCGAATTGTCAGCACTGCCGGTGGAGGATTTTTCGTTTCTGGCCGCTGACCGACGGACCTCGCACCAGGAAAAAGTGATACAACTGCTGACCCGGCTCACGGGACAGCTGAGCCCGCGCGAAAAGCGGCGGGTGTTGGCCGAATTCACGGGGCTAGGACCCTTGGAAGAGCTGATGGAGGATCAAGAAATCACCGAGATCATGGTCAACGGTCCCCAAAGCTTGTGGATCGAAAAGGGCGGTCAGGTTTTGTCTGTCCCCGATGGTTTTTGTTCCGAAGGCTCTTTTCGCAACTCCTTTGAGCGGCTGGCGGAAAGAGCCAACAGCCATATCACCATCGAGCGACCCATGGCCAGCGGTCACCTCCCTGGCTTTCGCGTGCAAGTTGTCGGTGGAGAATTGACTCGCGGGGCCCCCTCCCTTTGCCTCCGTCGTCATCCCGACAACCCCTGGACTCTGGAAAAACTGGCGGCGCTGGGATGGGCCTGTGGCGCCTCCATCCTCCATTTGCGAAACTGGATCAAGCAGCGAAAGAACTTCCTGGTTCTTGGCAGCACGGGCTCCGGCAAAACCTCGGTGGTGAACGCCTGTCTGCAGGAGCTGGCGGAGCGGGACAGGGCTTTGATTTTGGAAGACACCCAGGAACTGAGTTTACCCAATGGCCTCAGCCAGCGGCTTCTGACCAGGGAAGATCCGCAGCGCATTTTACCCGATATCTCACTTTCTGATCTGGTGAAGCAGGCCCTGCGGCTTCGACCCGATCGGCTGGTCGTGGGGGAAATGCGCGGTGGCGAGGCGAAGGATTTTCTGATGGCCCTTTCAACCGGCCATCGCGGAAGTTTCGGAACTTTGCACGCCAGTTCGCCCCACCAGGGATTGATCCGCCTCGAAATGCTGATTCAAATGGGCGCTCCCCACTGGAACTTGCAGGCGATTCGTCGCTTGATCCAACTCAGTCTCGACGGACTCGTGGTCGTCGGCCGGGAGGCCAATGGAAATCGCGCCCTGCAGGGCCTCTATCAAATTACCGCTCTTGAAGAAACGGGGTTTTTGATTGAGCCGCTGGCTTGCTAAACGACCCCAACCAGTCACGGGGAATCTGAATGAATACAAATTCATGCTCGAACTCTGCCCAACACTCCCGCGTTGAGCATCTTTTTGACCTCGTCAATGTTCAGAAGGCGGCCGGTCACGTAAAGATGAAGGATATGAGCGATGAACGTCTGATAAGGGATGCCCGCATGCCCAGCAAGCTCACGGAGCGCCTGCATATCTTGCGCGTCCATGCGAATATTGGTCCGAGCGCTTTTAAGCTCTTTCATCGTTCGCTTCGCCGCCGTCTTGACGGCTCTTTGCTCGGATGCCGAAGGCGCCTTTAGACGGCTCACGTCCAAGGCGTCTTCAACGGACCGCTCATATTTATCCAAGTCGTGATTACTTTTTCTCTTTGGCATATTTGTACTTCCTTGAAGGAAAAACGGTTATCAGCCAGAAATCCTCGCCGCGCTTTTCCTAAGGGACGACATGGGGGTATTTGCGGATACTGACCACGAAAATCCGCTGGCCTTCATGCACGGGATTCGGCCCGTCGGCCAAAACGCCATCGGTCGCGATCACTTCTACAACCTCGTCAAATGTCGGCCGCCCCTCTGAACGTAGTTCTTCGTTTTTCTTCTGGTCCCACGCAAAGCGCATTTGCTTATTGTATGCCTTTTGTTATCACATTTCAATACCGGATCTAAGACCGGCCTATCTCTCCAGCTGTCAATCCAAATGCCTGCAATTTCCGATAGATGCGATTATGATAACACCCAAGAGGAATTATTAAGGCTCACGCCTCAATGTCCATCGGAGGTTTGACACGAGAGCCTTTAGGCTCACTGGCAGGGACCGCCGTCCCTGTAGTTGGGGCTCGACCCGAAAACTCTTCGGCGGTGTCGATCACGCCAGCTTCCGCCGCAGCCATCGGTTCAAACTGATCGGTCTTCAAACGATTCTCAAAATACGCGCGAGTCAATTCTTTCGCGAGTTGGTTGCGTGAATTGATGTGTGGCCCCTGTTGCGCCATGGCTTCACGAAGAGCCATATCCTTGCCTTCAGGACTCAGGCTCAAGCGATCACCCACGGCACTCCCCACTGGAGCGCCAAAGGCCGGCGCTCCGGGCCGAACCGGATGGGCATTACTTAAATCCACTGATTTCACTCGTGGACTTGAAGCCAAAATTGAACTTAGCTTTTCCATGGCCACACCTCCCTGTGTTTCGCCGGCCCGCCGCCGGATCGTCGCCGTCGGCTTAGCGCCGGGGAATCCTTCCCCTGCCTATGTGCCAGATCGGCGGGTCTTACGCTAAACTTGATTCAAAATGACAAAACTGGACGGAGATCCGTCTTATACCACTTTCAAAATCAGGTGAAAGTGGTATTATTGTCTTGGTGCTGATTCTCGCGAGGCACGCATTTCTTGCAGATTTTTTTCAGCCGCGGCACTCAGTCGAATCCCGACTTCGGCCAACTGGTCAAACGCCACCTCGCTGGGCGATTCCGACATCAAGCAAGTGGCTTTGGCGGTCTTCGGAAAGGCGATGACCTCGCGAATGGCCTCGGTCCGGCACAAAATCATGATCAATCGATCCATACCCCAAGCGATCCCACCGTGCGGAGGAGTGCCAAACTTAAGAGCATCCAAAAAGTAGCCAAACTTTCGGCGGGTCTGCTCCAATGTCATTCCCAAGGTCCTAAACATCGCCTGCTGGACTTCATTGCGATGGATCCTGACGCTGCCGCCGGCGATCTCGTAACCATTGCAGACCAAATCATAGGCCTTGGCCAGCAGTGACCCGTACTTTGCTTCCTGCCCTTGAATAAGGATTTCGGCGTGGTCATCTTTGGGAGAAGTGAAAGGATGGTGCCGGGCGACCCACCTTTTTTCATCCGCTGAAAATTCCAGGAGAGGAAAATCAACCACCCAAAGAAATTTGTCCTGGTTGTGATCGACCAATTTCAGATCGTGACCCAGATGCAGGCGAAGGGTGGCCAAAGCCCCACAAGCCACATCAAAATCATCGGCCACGACCAAGGCCGCGTCCCCTGGTCCGGCACCTGTCGTTGCAAAGATTTTTTTCAACTGGTCGGCCGGGAAAAACTTTGCCACCGGTGAGTTCAGGGTTCCGTCAGCTTCGGATTTGATCCAGACCAGCCCTTTGGCCCCCGCCTTTTTCGCCACCTCCGTGAGTTTGTCAAACTGGCCGCGTGAAAAGCCCCCGCCCTTGGGAACCGGCAGACCCCGCACAATGCCTTGGCGAGCCAGAACTTCTTCGAACACCTTGAAACCGGATCCGAAAACGACGTCGCGAAGATCTTTGATCTCCAGAGCGAAGCGCAGGTCGGGCTTGTCGTTGCCAAAGCGGTTCATCGCCTCCTGGTAGGTCATCCGCGGGATGGCGCCAATGTCGACGCCGCGGATTTCCTTCCAGATGGCGCGCAGAAGACGCTCGTTCAAACCGATGATGTCTTCTTCGTCAATAAAGGACATCTCCATATCGATTTGACTGAATTCAGGCTGACGGTCAGCCCGCAAATCCTCATCGCGAAAGCACCTGGCGATCTGAAAATAGCGGTCATAGCCGGCAATCATCAAAAGTTGCTTTAAAGTTTGCGGACTTTGTGGAAGGGCATAAAACTGACCCGGGTTAACCCGGGATGGCACCAAATAATCCCGCGCCCCCTCGGGGGTGCTCTTGTAAAGAATCGGCGTTTCGACCTCAAAAAAACCTTGTTCGCACAAAAATCGCCGCACTTGTTGCGTCACTTGATGGCGCACTCGAAGGTTGCTCTGCAAGCGGGACGAGCGCAAATCAAGATAGCGGTACTTCAGGCGCAAGAGTTCACTGACCTCGTCATCGCCAATTTGAAAGGGCGGAGTCTCGGCCTCGTTGAGGATGCGGCAAGATTGAGCCTCGATTTCGATTTCACCAGTTGCAAGTTTTGCATTGATCATGCCCTGCGGCCGGGCTTTTACTTGACCTTCAACGACCAGGACGTACTCCGACCGCAAATCTTTCGCCGCCGCGGTCATTTCAGCTTTGGGATCGAGAACAACTTGCACAAGGCCCTCACGGTCACGCAAGTCGATAAATACCAGGCTACCGTGGTCGCGCCGGGTGTCAACCCAGCCGGTCAGCACAACTTTCTGTCCCTCATGCGCCTTATTTAAACTGCCACAATAATGAGTTCGTTTCAGCTTTTGCATCGGGCGAGTCTGACACATGGTTCTTGATGGGTCAAAAAAGAAGTCTTATACTCTTACCCGTTACCCGTGGCGGCTTCGCCGCCTGCGATTCGAAACTACAGATGCGAAACTGCAAAGAGGAAACCCACATGCCCAAAGTTAATGTCGATCACAATTCGCTCGCCAGCGCCGACGAAGCCTACGTCCAAATCAAAACATTTTTTGCGACCGATGCCGATATTCGTAAGATTGATCCCAACATCAAGCTGGTCTTCGAGGACACAAAGAAAACAGGAAGAGCCGAATCCAATAAATTCACAGCCTTGGTGCATGTCCGCGAAAACGGCCAAGGCTCGGTGGTTTCAATTGTTGTGGATTTGCCGCTGATTTTTACTCCCCTCAAAGGCAAAGTGAAGGAAACACTTGAAAAAAAGCTCAAGAAGTACCTCGCCTAAGAAGAAAAAAAAAGCGGTAAAGGCAAAAACGGCCCCCAAGAACGCGGATGAACGGAAGCCGCGTCCCTCACCCCCCGGCACCGCCAAGCGGGTGAAGGCGGAGGTTCTCACGGATCATCAAGAGGTCAGTGACGCCACGGATGTGATATCCGGTGAGGATCTTTCATGGGAAGCGCCTTTGCCGCAAGAGGTGGACAACCAAGAGGTGGACAAGCAAGAACCGACCAGCGGGGAGAGCCGTCTCCCCGCCCTCAATTCCTCCAAGGCACTGTCGCCCTCCGACCCCGTCATGCTTTACATGCAGGAGATTCGCCAATATCCGCTTTTATCGCGCGAGCAGGAATTCAGTCTGGCGAAAAGATATTTTGAAACCAAAGATCCCGCCGCCGCCCAGGCCCTGGTCACCAGCAATTTGCGATTTGTCGTTAAAGTGGCCGCTGAATACGCCAAGTTTGGCGCCCGTATGATCGATTTGATCCAGGAAGGCAACATGGGGCTGATGCATGCCGTTCGCGAATTCAACCCCTACAAGGGAGTTCGGCTGATCACCTACGCCGTTTGGTGGATCCGCGGATACATCCAAGAATATATGCTGAAGCAGTACTCGATGGTGAAAATCGCAACGACCACCAACCAAAAGAGGCTTTTTTATCGGCTACAAAAAGAAAAACAGGCGCTCGATGCCATGGGCGAAGAGCCCACACCCGCCCTCATCAGCCAAAGGATGGGCATTCCCGAGGACGAAGTGAAATTGATGGAACAACGTCTTTCGAGTCGCGACGTCAGTCTCGACCAACCCCTGGACCCTGATTCGCCGGCACGCCTTTCTGATCTGCACCGGGCGGAGGAAGTCAGTCTCGATGAACGCCTCGCCCACAATGAAGAAATTGCAATCTTAAAGGAGAAGATCGAAGAACTGCGGCCCGAGCTTTCCTCACGCGAGAAAATAATCCTCGAAGAGCGGCTTCTGTCGGATGAACCGCTGACCTTGCAAGAGATCGGCGACAAATACGGCATCACACGGGAGGCGGTACGGCAGATGGAGACGAGGGTGATGCGAAAGCTCAAGGAAAAAGTGAACCTGAAAGAGTGAGAAACACCCTATTCATGCCACGTCGAGTTCTTCGTTTTCGAGAACTTGCGTCAGCCGACTGCGAAGGCGGGCCACCGCCTGAGCGTGGAGCTGTGAAACCCGGCTTTCGGTCACGCGCAGAACGCGGCCGATTTCTTTCAGGTTGAGGTCTTCGTAATAATAGAGAGACAGGACCAGACGCTGGCGTTCGGGCAATTCTTCGATGGCCTGGGTCACCACGTCTTTGACGACCTTCATGTTCAGCTGAACAAAAGGATTATTGAGCTTGGTTCCTTCGAGTAGATTGAGAATTGATTTTTTATCGACGTTGCTGAAGGTCTGCGCTTCGTCGATGGAAAGCAAGGAGACGGGGCGAACCTGGTTGATGAGGTCGTGAAATTCGTCAATGTTGATGTTGAGAGCCTTGGCAATCTCCTCATCCGTTGCCATGCGACCCAGCTCAGCTTCCAGCTGAACCATTGTTTTGTCCAGCACCTTGGCCTTGTCGCGCACCGAGCGGGGAACCCAGTCCTGGGCGCGCAATTCATCAAGGATGGCTCCCCGAACACGGAATTCGGCGTAAGTTTTGAATTTGTTGTCCCGCGTGGGATCCCATTTGTCGATGGCGTCCATCAACCCAATCACGCCAGCGGAGATCAGATCATCCAACTCGATGTTGGCCGGTAAGCGAACCGCGATCTTCTGGGCGATAAATTTGATCAATGGAGAATACTCGAGAATGAGTTTATCCTTCTCGGCCGGTGTCAATTTTCGCGGTTGGTCTTTGTATTTCTTGAGCAGCGCCGTGTTCTTGGCCATGCACCCTCTCCCAATACGAGTCTATCAGAACACTTTCACTTTCCAAAAGTCCAAATCACTCAAGCCACACCCACGACCTGCTCCCAGAAGAACTGCAGGCCTGACTTTTGGGGGCTCAGCTCGGCTTCTTTTTCAATTCTATCACAAAGCTGTTCAAAGGTTTGACGGATGTTGATGTTATGATCATGTTTCATTGCGAGACGCTGGCCAGCCGCTGATTTGCGAAATAGCGGGTCCGTGGCCACCGAACCCCAATAGTCGAGGCTCAAAAAGAGAAAGCGGTGAGCCACTTCAGCGAATTTTTGAAACAGTGAAAAGCCCTCCATCTCATCCCGGACCTGGTTGCACACCACCGCGAATTTGTTCTCGCGGAACTGCTGGTGCAGAACCTTGATCAAAGCATAGGAGTCGGCGAGCGATGAGGCATCCGGCGTGATCACCATTAAAATTTCCTGGGCGGCGGCATTCAAGAAAAGAACCTGATCTGAAATCCCGGGAGCCGTGTCAATGAGAAGATAATCGTACCGGTATTCAAAGAGTGAAACAGCATCGACGAGGGCCCGGCGGGCTGACGGAGTGATGCGGTTGAACTCAGTGACGCCGCTCCCACCCGAGATCAAATCGGCGCCCGGGAGAAGTGGGGTCATGATGTCCGCCAGCGATTTTTTTCCTTGAATGACCTCGAGTATATGTCCCCGCGGTTTGACGTTGAAGAAGAGATCCACATTGGCAAGCCCCAAGTCGCCGTCAAATATGAGAACCCTGCGGCCGCGACGGGCGAGTTCATAGGCGAGATTGCAGGTCAAGGTGGTCTTGCCCACTCCCCCTTTGCCGGAGGTGAGACTGATGGATTTGGTTGGTCGCGCCTTCCTCATAGATTCTCCTGCCCTTTTCTAAGCTTTGATAATTTGAAAATCAGATCAAGGACTCTTTCTTTTGTCGCGAATTCGAAATCTTCCGGAACCCGCGGACCCACGCCAAACGAGTGGAGGGGCCGGTTGAACCTTTTCATCGTGTTGTAGATGATGCCGTGATTTAACGCTTCGTCAAGATGGTTGAAGATCAGGTTGTCGAAGGCCGAAATCTGGTAACGCCGGCAGAGCTCGCTGGTTTCCCCGTCCTTCGAACAAGCGGAAAGAACGAGGTGAGTCTCGCACACCCGTGGCAGCTCCGCCGCCCACGCTGCTTCGGCGGAGGGCAGGAGGGAGCGAAAATTCATCAACTCATCGGCCGATTTCAAAGACAGGCCGGGAAAGTCACAGTAGATCAGTTCCGCGTCGCACAGGCGATCCAACATTGGAGACCAATCGGCGGGCTTGCGGATCACGCCGAATGGAACATTCAGAATTTGCGCGAATGTCTTCATTTGCTCCACCGCGCCGACCTTCTGCGTGTCCGCCGTCAGCAAAGCCACCCTGGAGTTGCCGGAAACCACCTCGTGGCTTGCCATTTTGACGACGCTGGAAGTTTTGCCGGTGCCGCGCGGCCCGATAAAGAGTTGCAGCCTCGCGTTTTCTTTTTCGCCAGTGACTTGAGTTGTGTCCAGAATATACTTGGCAGTCCAACCGTCGATCAAACCCTTGCTTTGATGTTTGGCCTTCGGCAGCGCCGCTTGGGCGGCCTCAAGAATCTCAACCACCATGGCTTCATCAATTCCTGCCTGGGTGAGTTTTTCAAAGCTCGCGCTGAATTCATAACTGATGCCGTGAGCCGCCCCGGGATGGGGAGTGAGAAAACTTTGCGGCACCTTTTGGAAATCAGTCAAAACTTTTTTGAGTTGCTGGAGTTCATCTCGCAGAGCCGAGATTTCGACAGACTCCGTGGCAACAGGCACAGCCGACCTGGTCGGGCGAGACGCCTCGCTGCTGACGCTGACCGCTCCCCTCATCGCGTCCCAAGCTCGAAGGGCGGCTTGCTTGATGCGACTTTCGGCGGTTTCCGGTTCCACCGACCGGGAAGAGCCCGCCAGGGAGCTCGTCTGCCGGCCCGGTGGCGCAAATGCATGAGAGCTGGCTTGCCGGCTGGTGGCCGCGGGAAGTTCCGTCGAGTCGATATCGACGTAGCGTTGCGAGGTGGTTGGCCGCGCCAGCGTGGGCGGCGCTTCCCAAGTCGGTGCCTTCAGCACCTTCGCAGACGCCACGGGCATTTTTTCCTCGGCGCGATGGCGTTCGATGAACTCGTCCATGATTCGCCTTTGCAAGCGCGCCGGACTGTTGAGAAATTTCTCCCGCACCTCGGGTTTCATGCGGGACTCGGCGAATTTTTTCTTGTGCAGCGTATCCGGCGAAACGGCGGCGGTGATTTCCACGCTCACCTCGCCGACCAGGCCGAAACTTCGCCGGTGGTCCCTGGCGCTGAGAATGATCGCGTCGGGGCCCAGCTCCCGTTTGACCATCTCCAGGGCTTCCTTCATGGTTCGAGCCTCGAATTTTTTAACTTGCATGGCTCAACTCCACACTTCCCACCGAGCGCACATTGGCTTCAGCTGAAACTTCACTATGGGATAGAACAATCAATTGCGGTATGAATCGCGAGGTCAACTTATGGAGGTGCCGCCGCGTGGTCGGGCTGGTCAGCAGAATCGGCTGACTGGCGATTTCCGGGTGCGCTTCGACGGTGGAGGCGATCTTGTTGATCAAGGACTGCGCCGTCCCCGGATCCATCACCAGCTGAACGCCGAGTTCGGTCTGGAGAAGATTGTTGGAAACAAGTTCCTCCACCCGCGGGTCCAGAGTCATCACCGAGATCGTGTCGCCATGGAGGTACTTGGCGGAAATGGCGCGCGCCAGGGCTTTGCGAACCGCCTCGTTCAGCACCTCAACGTCTTTTGAACGACTGGCTTCGTCCGCCAGCGTTTCGAAAATGGTTCTCAGATCGCGAATCGAAACCTGCTCCCGCAACAGGCTTTGCAGAACACGAACAACATTGCCGAGCGACAGGTGATCAGGGATCAAGTCCTCCACCACCTTGGGATGGGTTTTCTTGAAGTTCTCGATCAAGGATGAGGCCTCTTGGCGGCCCAGGAGCTCGTGCGCATGAGAGCGAATAATCTCGGTCAGGTGCGTGGCCATCACGGTTGCCAAATCGACCACCGTATAACCAGCCATTTCCGCCTGCTCCTTGGAGCCGGGTGAAATCCAAAGGGCGTCCAGGCCAAAAGCCGGCTCTTTGGTCGGGACTCCATCAATGCGCTCGTTCACGTTCCCGGGATCCATCGCCAAAAGAGCGTCGGAGCGCAGAGTCCCGCCGCCCACTTTGTTCCCCTTGATCAAAACACGATACTCACCCGATTCCAGCTGCAAATTGTCACGGATGTGCACACTGGGAACGACGATCCCCAGATCCAAGGCAAACTGTTTGCGAATGCTTGAGATCCGTTCGAGAAGGTCACCGCTTTGATCGCTCTCAACAACGTTGATCAGGCCGTACCCGACTTCGAGTTCGATCATATCCAGCGGCAACAAACTCTCAATGTTTTCCTTTTTAGGCCCAGCCGCTATCTCCTCGGCCTTTTTTCTTTCGGTTTCTTTTTCTTCCTTTTGATAGCGAGCGATCAGCCAGGCAATAAATCCAAGGATAGCGCTCATGACCAGAAACGGAAATGTCGGCAGCCCGGGGATCAGGGCCAGAACTCCGATAATGCCCGACGCGATGGCCACCGCGCGGGGCTTCAGCAGCAGCTGGCTCACCATTTCCGATCCCATATTTTCGTCGTTGCGTGAG
>PSRN01000033.1 GCA_003176075.1 Bdellovibrio sp. | reverse complement strand
AAGCGGTCAATTCAAATGACCAATATCATCGATTTTGATGATCAACTCTATTTGCCGGTGGTTTATAAGCTCAAATTCCCTAAATACGATTGGGTTTTCATCGACGAAGCTCAGGACATTTCTAGTATCCAACACGTAATGCTTGAGCGATCTCTGAATAAAGGTGGCCGGCTGGTAGCGGTGGGAGACTCGCACCAAGCGATTTATTCCTTCCGCGGCGCCGATTCGAATTCCCTCAATAAGATTGTGGAGACCTTTAACTGCATCCGATTGCCGTTGTCGATCTCTTATCGTTGCCCAAAGTCAGTGGTCGCAGAAGCAAAGCAATACGTTCCCCACATTGAAGCGGCTCCTACTGCTACCGAAGGCAGTGTTGTTGACTCTGGGGTAGCGAACAACATCAAGCTTTACAATCCTGAGGAATCCGTAATGGTGGTTTGTCGGAACAATGCGCCGCTGCTCCGCTTGGCTTACTTTCTTATCGCCGCAAAAGTCCCGGTGCGAGTCGAGGGGCGGGAAATCGGAGAAGGGCTGGCAAATCTAATCAAAAAGCTCCGAGCTCGCACAATTCATGATTTAGGGCCCAGACTCGAAGAATGGCACGCTCGTGAGACTGCTAAAAAGCTCGCAGTAGATAAGTCCGCTGATTTGTCAGCAATCGATGACAAATATGAATGTCTGCTTTGCCTGCTCGAGTCTACGCAAGCGCAAACCGTGCCGGAATTAATCAATGAAGTTAAGAATTTATTCGACCCCAAGCCCGGCAAGAAATACGTGATTTGCTCGACAATCCATCGGGCCAAAGGGCTTGAGTCGGAAAAGGTTTTCTTCTTGGATTCTTGGAGACTTCCAAGCAAATACGCCAAGACAGAAGAACAACTTCAACAGGAGCACAATTTGGCCTACGTTGCGGTAACGCGCGCGAAGCAATCACTTCACTATGTTAACTTTCCCAA
This sequence comes from Bdellovibrio sp., assembly GCA_003176075.1. GTDB lineage: Bacteria > Bdellovibrionota > Bdellovibrionia > Bdellovibrionales > Bdellovibrionaceae > PSRN01. The sequence continues at coordinate 8,680 of PSRN01000033.1, read as the reverse complement.
GGAGGCAAAATAATGGAGCCCACAATTCAAATCACTTCGTGGAATGGGGTACTTAAGGCGGCCGGGCACTCGATCCCGGTCTTGATCACCTTGAATTGTATCCCGGAGAGTCAAGGACGAAGGACCTTCGCTTACTTCGTGGCCGTCGATGGACCTCAAGGAGCTTTTCGCGCGATCAGTACGCAAAGATTGAACCATCGCATTCCGATCGCCGAAGTCGGAGGCCACGCTAACATCAAGAAGCATATGCTCAAGGCGCTCCGGGCCTTTAAAACCAACGTAAAACGGGGGGTAACTCGTGGGCACGAATTTCGTTGAAATCGGGTTTTGGCTATTAATCTTCATGACTTTTCTTCAAGTCTTTTTGATCATGATAGAAGACTCCAATTAATCGGGAGGGGGGTTTAGGTTCAATCTCATAAGGTTCCTGGGCACCCAAATCGAACGGGTAAAGGGCCATTGGAGTCCACATGATATGATTGAAGTATGCAATTTTGTAAGACTTGTTTTCGAATCTTGCCTGACGAAGGCTTTTACAAGGGGCGCCGCGACTGCAAGGACTGCAGACACGCTCTGCGCCAGGTTTTACGCGCTCGAAAGAAGCTTTTAGGGTATCGGGGGAAGTTCGAAGACTTCAACCGGAATCGATCGACTTTGTTCATTAAGATGCTGGAGTTGAATCCGGCTGTAAACTATTTAAACACGCTTTTGACCCAATACGAAAAGGAACGAAAGCCTTTGGATATTCCGGTGCGGAAGTTCTTTCGGGGGGTTCCCTGCGAGAATACGGTGGGGATTCGAAATCTACATGGCCAGGACTGGGTGATCATTGCCTTGGGCGGGCATCGCGAACAAATTAAATTTGATCAAATCAGCGCATGGGAACTGATCCAAAAGCTTCACAAATTGGATTTGGAAGTCATTACGCCAACTTTGGAGGAACTCGATGCCCGATTACAGACTTAGCGAAACTGAGATGCGGGAGCGGGTTAAAGAGCTTAAGGATGAAATTATCCGAAGTCTTGAGTTCGTGACTAGGGTGCTCGAAAAGGATCGGGAAAAGCTCGATGATTATTTTAGACGATTTGGCGACCTCAACTACCGACCGATCCTATCCAAAGGAGTCGACGGGGAGCCGATTTATGGAGACTCGACATTCGCGGTAATGGAGCCGCTTGCTTCTAAGTGGCGCACGACGGTTAAATCCCTTTTAGAATCGGTCATGGCCATGGAAGAAGTATTAACGGCCGCGCGCGCGAGCGAAGACGAAGAAAGCGCCCCAAGTCGTGGCGAGAAGAAGAATTCCCTAAGGGAGATGTTTTCAGCGGTTAAGCCCGCAGCCCCCGAGGTTCCAGAAGAAGAACAAAGCGATAGCGACGAAGCGCCAAAGGCTCCACATGGCTCAAAGTTGGCCGAAGCTAAGGCCGCTGCAGAACGAATAGCGCAAGCCAAACTTGAAAGTAAACCTATTGTAAATGAGGTCTCACAAGCGAGCGAGCTTTGGGCCGATCCGATTCCAACAGCCCAGGCATTTACTCCCGCTCCGGCAAAGCCCGCCAAAGCCGACCCCGCGGTGGTGGGACTTTCGCCAGCACTTCGAGCAAAGCTCGCAGCCAGTGGGGGGCTCGCGGGCCTAAAAGCTAAATACTCGAGTGAATCCGAAGACTAAATCACCGTCTCAGTCTAGCTCTTGATATTAGAAGCCTCGATCGACAATACTTCGAACTAAGAAGAGGTGTGGAGTATGAACAGGCTTTGGTGGGCTTTCGGATTGGTGCTCTGCAGTTGTGGGCAACGAGCGCTCGAAACTGCAAATACCAATAATCCATCCTATTCAGTTTCATATTTGTTCGAATATGATGGTTGTCGGGTCTATAGGTTCACCGACGACAAAGTGGCTCATTACTTTCAATCTTGCGGGTCGCAAAAGCCTCAGAGGCCCCAATGAGGGCGCGAGCGGAGGAGAAGCCGAGTACCAAGATTCGCTTGAGCAAAACTCGGCTCGAAGAGGTCTTAAAGCGTCACAATGGGGTTTACAAGGCCGCGGCAGTGGAACTCGGGATTAGTTACTCGCACCTAAAGCAGATCCGAAGGGTCTTCGGAATGAAGACAATCAAGACCCGAGCTTTCGGTGAACCAGCACCATTCGATTGGGCTTTGTTTTGGTATTTGGATCGTTTGAATAATAGTGAACTTTACGAAGAAGAAATAGATTTTTAGCGGTCTGAGGCGGGGAAGCAAATATAGGTGTTTGTCGTACCATTCCTGGGACTATGTCGGAAGACCGAAGGGGAAAAACGGCGGAGACCCGCAGGATATGACCCACAAAGAATGCACTGGAAACAGGGTTAAGCATAACGGATGAGTTGTGGGAATACAGTCCGGGCCACTTCCGAGCCTGATGGTACAGGCCGTGCTTAGTGGCAAACTAGCTCGCGACTAGTCAGACCGCGCCTAATGAAGAGGAGTTTATGAGGCCAACAACAAAAAATCTGGATGCGTGGATTGAAAAGTTAAAGGCGCGCCGTGATGAATTGGATCGTGAGATTCGTTCGCAGAAACTTTCGCCCAAAATACAAGCTTTTTTAAAGAAAGTGAAGAAAAGTAGGCCCTTTATGAGTCGAGTGTGGGGGCATCCTGAATCTGAGTTTGAACAATGCAAACCAAGAAATGAAGAGGAGTAATTGAGTGACTTTAATCGAAGCATCTATCGGACTTTTTGTATTTGGTCTTATCCTCTGCATAGTTTTCTATAACTCATGCGGCTGCGGGGCCGACCTTATCGGATACGGAGATTATATTTGTCCAAAACACCAGGGGGATACTCATGACACTAATTGAAGCACTACAGAAATCGGGGAAGGTGAGGCGTCTTGGGGGAATATGGTGGCGTGAAGCCTGGCTTAACGAAGAACGGTTCGGCGTTGAGGTGGAAATATGAAGCAGCCGGGCTATTGGTATTTTTCACAAGATGACGTTCTATTTATAGTCTATCCCGACGGCCAAGTTGAGATCTCCTGCGAAGGAGAGTGGGGGCCGATTTGGAAATTCGTGAGTCGAAACGATGCTCAATACTGGCATAGGAATGGCCTTCAATTCGGAGATGAATTCGTGGGTGAATTGTGAGTCAAACTGTTTTTCGATATATAACCAACAAGAGGGGCGAGACTTTTGAGATTTTAATAGATGCTGAAGATGCACCCTTTTTCGATGCTCACAAATGGAAGATTCATAAACGTCCCAATTGTAACTATGTTCTTCATCGACGCTTAGGATACTTTCATCGATTGATTCTCGGAATCACTGACAAATCATTGCAAACTGATCATATTAACCACAATGGTTTAGATAATCGACGACAAAATCTAAGGGCAGTCACGGTTACTCAAAATAAGTACAAGGGTGTTACTTGGCGGAGAGATACAAAAAGATGGCAAGCTCAAATCGGAGTAAATCAGAAACATTTTTACTTAGGATGCTTCGGCACTGAAGAAGAAGCGGCACGCGCTTATGATAGAGTTGCGCAAGTATTTTTCGGAGAACATGCTCATAAAAACTTTCCAGGAGAAATAAAATGGGAATTGATTTAGATAGTTATGGTTTGCCTATAGATCACTGGGGCTCAGGGGGAGATTCATCAGTAAGAGCGGGAATGCTCGCAATCACTGATTACCCCAAAGCGCCGGATCTCAGTCAATATGAAATTCAACCTGGATTACTTTGCAGACATCCAAAGCAAGATGCTTCCACCAGCAATCCTTGGAACTACACGCGGGATCAATTGTTACCCATGATCGCGGGCCTCCACAAACAAGGCCACATCGATGTGGTTCGTCGCGTGTTTTGGAGTCATGCCAAACGATGCTTTTTTTGCCAAAACTTTGAAGAAGGTTTGCCGGGGACCACGAAGCGGTTCCCAGACTTTGCCGATCCACTGGCACCTAATCATATCGGCGCGCTGATCCTCGCGGGGAACTTCTGGTATCTCTATTGGTTTCTTCCGATCGCTTGTCTATTCTTAGTGCTCGATTTATTCATTCGAAACCACAATGAACAAAATCAGACTGTGGCGGTTTGTTACTTATATGGTCAGTGGGCGATGCGATTGTATCGTTGGGCACGACCTGATTGGGTACGTTTGAATCAAGTCTATTGGAATGATCAAATGCAGCCCGAATATACGTTTTTGATTATGGATCTTGTTACTAAAGAAAAGCGGGCTTAGTGAGGTTGTGGGCTGATCGATCGAAGCCCCGGAGAACCGTTTCAAAGCGGAGTGATAGCTAGGTCTGCCTTTATACCCTTTTAGGGGGTCCTGCCTTGGGAGAAGTAATTCCAATAGATCGAGCGCGCCGAATTCCCGATATCACTTGCCCTTATTGTAAAGGTCGGGTCGAGCGCTCGAAGTGGCATCCGGACTGTTCTTGGTCGTTCTGGTGTAAAGACGGAGTTAAACACGGACCGTTAGCCGCCCCAGGCATTGGGGCCACGAATTCAATGATGGAAGAGCGCTTTTGGCTCAATTCGAACTCGAATTCGGATTTGAGCAATCTCTAATCAAACCTAACAGTTCTAATCCGTTAGTATCAATACTAGATAGTATTGGAATAGAGTATTGACTATTCACATACTCCAAGTTATTCTATATAGGTAACGCGGAGGAAAAAATGACTAAAGGACAAAAGGCAGCCGAAACTAGAAAACGTAACTTGGAATCAAAAGCTCGCATTGCAGCAGCCCAAGCAGAAGCATTGCGAGTTTGGAATTCGGGCAAATGCCCTTGTTGTGGAGCGGGACTTCGCCAAAACCTCGCGATCTCGGGTTGGATTCAATGCGATCAGTACGGCACTGAAGGATTTCGCAAAGACTCAACTAAACCCGCTTGTTCTTATCAAGGATTCACTAAATAAGGAGGTTTCCAATGAAATTACTAAAAATTGCTTTGCTTCTTTTGCCACTACTCTCAATCGCTTGCGCCAATCAAAAGGATATTTGTCAGCAAGACGGAGCTTTGTGCGACGAGGTCCACAAGGATACGCAGGACATCAACACGATCAGCAACGACATCACCGCGCTGACCAAGATCGCAGTTCAAGACACGAACGCGATCAATGGGCTCTACTATGAAATCAATCAATTGCAGCAAGGTGGAGGATCTTCCGCTTCCTTGGCCACACTCTATTCTCAAGTAGCGGCACTGCAATCAGAACTGAATTCAGTGGCGCAACAATTACAAGCTTTGCAAGCAAAAGTACCCTAACCAAAGGAGAAACTATGGACCTAAAGGATCGAGCCCAACAAGTTTTAGAGCGAGATTTTCCCGGATTAATCCTGGCCGAGGCTAAACTTAGAGCCGAAGAGATTGCCTTAATAGCCTTGGAAAAGATCCGTTCGATTGAGAAAAGGATTGCAGACCTTGAGCATGCCGGGCACCTCCTTAAAAGTGACTACAAAGATGCAGTTCGGGCAGCTAACTTATTCGAAAACGCACTTATTGACGAGGGGGGCGAATGATCTGCCCACATGGTTTTGTTTGGCCATCAGTGTGTCAACAATGCAAAAAAGACTCAATAGAACAAGATCGACGATTGGTTAAGGAGCAAGGCTGGGTCTATGCAGTGGTTCTTTGGCGAGGCGACGGCAAGTATCGGATTGAAGATGCGGTCCGAACTTATAAGAGTAAAGCAGCGGCCGAAAAGTATGCCGATCTTCAGGGGGGCCCCTTCGTGGTGCGGTTGATTCCGGGGGCGAAAGGTTGAAACGAAGCAAGCGAAGTAATATGGTTTAAATGAAATCTAACAGAAATGAATAGAGGGGAAAACTATGAACATTCGAAGACATTTACCGAAGCCAGTCGAACGTAAGTTGATCCAGGCTCGAATTGAGGCGGAAATCTACGAGCTCTTACGGATTCAATTACGGCAGGACAACGTTCAGATCGCGGATTTCATTGAAGCGGCTGCGAAAGCTTATTTAGAAGAGCGGGCTAAAAAGCGGAAGGATGAGAAATAAACTTTTCTCGCTTAGATAAAGTATTGAATAATAGTATTGAGAATCAGTATGTATTCCGCTAAACTGTATTTGAGGCGAGGGAGGTGTAAATGCAAACAATACCTAAAGAAGTTCTCGAAGCAGAAGTTATCTTTGTAAATCATAGTGGAGGCAAGGACTCGCAAGCCATGCTTGCGTACTTGGTTGCAGCTGGGTTGACCGAAAAGCTGGTGGTGGTTCATAGTGACTTGGGCGAAATGGAATGGGAGCCTATGCACGCTTTCATTACTGCGAATTCTTTTGGTCGACCCGTCCATGTGGTTCAGCCCAAACTCTCGTTTTTTGATTTATGCCGTAAATACAAACGATTACCTTCTGGGCAAGCTCGCTTTTGTACGGACCAACTCAAAACCCAACCGATCGGAGCGTGGATCAAGGAATATTGCAAAGCCCATAATATCACTCGCGCCATCAATGCGATTGGTATTCGCGCAGAAGAGTCTCCTGCGCGCGCCAAAAAAGAGCCTTGGAAGTTATCCAAACTTTCGCTTAAACGGCAGAACCTTACAATTCATGAATGGTTTCCTATATTTAATAAGACTTTGACTGATGTGTGGGAGCTTATCCGCAGCGCAGGGCAAACTCCACATCCGGTTTACGCCCAAGGTTTCAGCCGGTTGTCTTGTGTGTTTTGTGTTTTCGGTCGGATCGCAGAGCACCAAAAGGCAGCCCAATTGAAGCCCGAGCTCTTTCAACGCATGGTAGCGCTCGAAAAGGAACTAGGCAAGTCGATTCGACTTAAGCAGGTCGCTGGAGTAAAATCGAACAAATATCTGGAGGAGTATTGTGGCGGCGATTTTTAGAAGAATTTTCAGGCAATGGCTTTGCGACCACGAATGGACCGAATGGAAACGGACCGGAGACTGGACTTACATTGAAGGGCCTTATGGACCAAGCATTTTGGAGTTTCAAAGTCGCGAATGTAAGAAGTGTGGCTTAAGTGATTTCAATGACTGATTTAGAATTTGAGATCCAAATACGTTTTGAAGTGGTTCGGGACTATCCACACCTTACTTTGGCGGAATTGGATGCATTGATAGCTTCTCGGATGAAAATGGCTAAAAGGTCGGGAACGCTAAAAAAGGTGGGTTTAGGACCCAAAGCTAGTGTGGAACCAGTTTGGAAGGATGAAACAAATGAGTTCAAAAAATGATCTATTAGGGGAAGTCGCAATTGATGTCAAACATGGGAATCTGTTTCTGATTTGTGAATATTCATATCCTGATCAAGAGAGTTCTGAGAACTGGGTCAATCTTCTCGATATAAACGATATGGTTTACTACACCGTGAATATTGAGCAGTTTCAGCTTAATCATGAGCGCTTCCAATACTTTGTCGTCGACGGCAAGTATAAAGAACGATTGATTAAGGCGCTAGATGGTGTGCATCCCGAATATTGGCCAGCGTAAAGGAACGAGCAAGGCCGGGCGCGACCCCGGTGATTCAGGATTCAGGCTACCGCGAATCGCCTATTTAGCCCTGAATAGATGCTGCAACATCCTTGCGGGCCCAGTGCTGGACGTTCCTCCCGGGTAAACAACCCAGCGATTACCAGCCACAACTTCCCGCTACTTGCTCGGAATCTCGAGTATATCAAAACTCAATTCTAATAGGTTTGAGTTGAAGCCTTACGTTTTTACTTCTTAGGTATGGCGCGAGCTCGTATCCGGGTGGTATCGAAACCTCCGATCCGGACGTGCAAGGCCTTGCGGGGGTCCACTATGGCTAAGCGGGCATACAAAACCATTGTCGCGGTATTGACCCCCCAAAAGATCTTAAATGCCTCGGATTGAACTAGATACAAGTCACCATTCACAAGGAAGTAATCGGTGGGCGCCGCAAAGTTATTAACGCAAGCCACGGCCGCTTCGTACATGATTTCTTCCGCATCGGTCAAATGGGAAAGGTCTAAGGTCGATTCCGCCCCAATGCTCGTTAAGGCGTCGTAAAACTGAAAGCGCAAGGAATTGGGGGTCAACCGGCCGGATTGAGACTTCTTTTCGAGTGAAATCTGGTTCTAGATCATTGAGATCAAACCCATTAAATGAAGCAAAAGCCACATTAAAGAAGCCAGACTCGTTAGCAGAAGGTGGGACTATGAGTTCTTCCCGTTGAATGTCTTTTAGAAAAACCGAAAAGTTCCCAGGATGGATATCAGAAGCAAAAGTACAGAATATGGGGCATGGTAGTTGATTTCATATCGCGAAGTATATGCGGCCGAGCCCCACGAATTCAAATCCGCGAATCGAAACGCGCAATAGCTTCTAGGTTACATGTGGAAGAGATCAAATAAGTTTGAGATGAAGTGATTTAGAAAGAGATGATCGGAGAGGAGAATCGAAAAGCTGAGAGAATGACAGGGGGAAGCGTGTTTGAGCAGTATAGGGGTGGGTGGGTAAGGTAAAAGGTTTTACTTTATCGATTTGAGTCAATTCCTGCGAATATTCGAATTATTCGAAACTAAGCGACTCCATAGCGATTAGGATGCTTTAGGCCGGGAGCGGGCGGGAACGAACTTAAAGGGCGGAGCGGGCGGGTTCAGCGGTCCGGGGGCGGGGAAGGTTGATACGGGGGCGGGCACCAACGCTGCGGAGGCGGGAGAAAAGTATTGAAGGGGCGGGAATTCGAT
>PSRN01000002.1 GCA_003176075.1 Bdellovibrio sp. | reverse complement strand
GCAGGATGCCTGTCAATATTTTTCGAGTTCGCAGAGCTAGCCCAAGAAGCCATGTGCGACTCCGAACATGGTATTGGTCACTGCAAAGCACTGTACGCTACCGCCAACCGGAACAATTAGGGACAATTTAGAGCCTTTATCCCATCATAAACCTGACAGAATTATCTCTCTGAAACTTATGGAAAAATCGGCTATCCGGAAAAACCCCGTGAAAAGTTGGAGAGGGTTTCTGGATCAACGACAAAAGGCATGGAGTCGGCAAGTCAGCCACGAATGAGGCCACATACCCGCGGTTTGACCGTCGATTTAGACCTGGAATTTTCATTGAAAATTGATAGACTTAGGAAGACCGGGTGAAGAAAAACAGCAGGTCCCCTTTGTGAAAGATCTCGAGGGAACTCTGTGCGAGCAGAGCTAATTTCTTCAAAGGAGAGCTCTTAAAAACTTGGGCCATTATTAGGAAAAAAAGAAACGGGGCGCCATGCCAGTTATATTGCGATATAAGGGCTATCGGTTTTTCTTTTTTTCGAACGAAGGCAGCCCTCGTGAGCCTTTGCATGTCCATGTTCGTAAGGGTGGCGCTTCGGCAAAATTTTGGGTTCAGCCCGTTGTGGTGATTGAAGAATCTTACGGTCTGACATCGGGTGAATTGAAGGAGTTGGCTGCCGTCATCGAAGCCAACAAGGCAACTATTGAACGGAGTTGGTATGAGTTTTTCGGTTCATAACGCCCAAGCAAAAAGCGTGACGTTTTCAGATGATAGTTTTTCCGTGCTGTTAACGGATGGACGGATATTGACTGTGCCTTTGGCGTATTTTCCCCGGTTATTGAACGCCAAGCCCGACCAATTAGCAAAATATGAACTCAGCGGGGGAGGTACAGGGATTCACTGGGACTCTTTGAACGAGGATATTTCGGTCGCGGGTCTTCTGCTTGGGAAGGGCGATCAGACCAAGAGTCCCACGCCCCAAAAAACCAAAACAGCGTGAATGGTATTTTGCGCACCCGCCTAGAATCTCTCGCCAGCCTTGAGAAACCGCCACGACCCCTCAGGCAATGAGCCCAGGCGCACGCGACCAATGCGGACACGTTTCAAGCCCCGCACCTCTAAACCCACCAGCTCGCACATTCGCCGGATTTGGCGCTTGCGCCCCTCGATCAGAATGAACCGCAATTGATTCTCGTTGAGCACCTCCACTTTCGCCTTCTTGAGTCGACGGCCATCAAGCATGAGCTGGCCGTCGCGAAGTTGGTGAAGTTGTTCGACCCGGGCCGGGGCGCCGATTCTGACAAGGTATTCCTTTTCAATCGTTGAATCGGGACCGATCAGCAGTTTGGCGATCCTGCCGTCTTGAGTGAAGACCAGCAAACCCTGCGAATCAATGTCGAGGCGACCAGCGACCGCCAGGTTTTTCAGTGCCCTTGGGTGAGGCACCCGGGGTTCACCCTGGCCGTCATAGTTTTCGCGGGTCAAAAGTTCGATCGCCGGTCGGTAATCTTTTTCAGGCTGCGCCGAAACAACGCCCACCGGCTTATTGAGAAGGACGGTGACCAGCCCGCGCTGCTCAGACTGGGCGTGGGCAGAAATTTCAATCACGGCTTGTGCTGAAACTTTGGTGCCGAGCTCCTTGACCTGCTGGCCGTCCACAAATACCCACCCCTTGGCGATCCAAGAGTCGGCTTCCCGGCGGGAACAAAGGCCCCTCTCTGACATGATTTTCGACAGTCGAACTTTTTCCATCAAGTGTTTGACACCGGAATTGGGCTCGGATGTCAATAGGAAGAAATTTGGAGGACTGGATTATGAAAGCTTTGTTGGTTCTTTTGACTTATTCAATCGCAATTTTGATTTCATTTGCGGTTTCAATTTCGGCCGAAGGGAAGATTTCGGCGGTTCTCTACGAAAAAGGGTCCCAGCGGAGCAAGAAGCTTTTCACCTTGGACGTCGATATTGAAACGAAGGGACCGTTTCAGCGGGAGGTCGCGACCTACCGGGACCCCGAGGGGAAAGTCGTGGTGGAGGAATCCGCGTTGTTGAAAGGGGCTCAGGTGGTGAGTTCAGTCACGCAGCAGAATCAAACTCAGCAAAAGGGCGAAATTGAATATGACGGCAAAAACGCCACTTTTTCAAAGACCGAAAACGACAAGACAAAAAAAATAACTGAGACGGTGGACGGGGACTTCGTGGTCAGCGGGAGTTTTCGCCACTTTGTTGAATCGAAATTTCCGCGGATTGCGGCGGGGGAGACGGTCAAGTTCAGACTCGGGGTGTGGGATCGCCAGGAAACCATAGGTTTTTCCCTGTTCAAGACCGGCGAAGAGGGCAGCGGTGAGCAAAAGGTCTTCAACGTCAAGATGAAAGCCTCAAGTATTATCGTGGCGGCCCTCATCGATCCCATCAATTTCAAATTCAACAAAGACGGTTCGAAAATCCTTGAAATGACGGGGAGAACGGCTCCCAAAATCAAGAAAGGGTCGTCGTGGAAAGATTTGGATGTGGAGGCCGTTTACAGCTACTAAGCGGTCTTTGAACGAAGGAAGTCCTGGTACTTTTTATCAAAGTCGCGCGCCTTATAGCCTTCCAGCGTGATCAAGCCCCATTTGAACCAGGTGTAGTGTTCGCCGCAGAATCCGGCTCGGTCTGGCTTCTTTGAACATTCTTCCGCACGGCACTTGTGTTCGTTGGCATCGACGCCCTTGGCTGGTTTTGCCGGGTTCCCTTCTTTAGCCATGAAAAACCTCCTCTTCCGTGTGTGATTTCATGTCTGACTGGTCCTATCGGAAGAGGAGGGGTTGGACTTGAGAGTCGTCAGAAGTTCGACAATTTATCCGAAATTATGGCAGCTGGAGGTGGCCATGGCTCCATCATCCGTTTTCAAGCTCGAGCTTGGCGATGGTCTGAAGTTGCATGTTGCTCGTTCCTTCATAAATTTGTCCAATTTTGGCGTCCCGCCAAAATTTCTCTACCGGGTATTCCCGCGTGAAGCCGTTTCCGCCATGCAGATCGATGGCCCGTGAGGTGATCTTCTCGGCCGCACGGGAAGAAAAAAGTTTGGCGATGGCCGCCTCCTTGACAAAGCTTTGACCCGCGTCCTTCAGTCGAGCGGCATTGAAAACCAGCAAGCGGGCGGCTTCCAGTTCCATTCGCATCTCAGCCAGCTGAAATTGAATGCCCTGAAACTGGGCGATGGGCTTGCCGAATTGCTCGCGCGATTTGATGTATTTCAACGTGGATTCATAAGCTCCCTGGGCGATGCCGATCATTTGCGCGCCGATGCCGATGCGGCCTTCATTCAATGTCTCGATGGCAATTTTATAACCCTTGCCGATCTCGCCCAACACGTTGTTTTTGGGAATTTCGCAATTTTCAAAGAGCAGTTCGCAGGTCGAGGACGCCCGTATGCCGAGTTTGTCCTCTTTTTTTCCCACCTTAAAACCAGGAAAAGACTTTTCCACGATAAAGCCGGTGATTCCCTTATAACCTTTGGCGGGGTCGACGTTGGCAAAAACAATAAAAAGTTGAGCCTCATTGCCGTTGGTGATCCATAGCTTGCTGCCGTTTAAAATGTACTTGTCGCCTTTGGCTTCGGCTTTCAGTTTCAAGGCGAAGGCATCGGAGCCGCTCGAGCTTTCCGAAAGGGCGTAGGCTCCCACCCATTCTTGCGCCAGGCGCGGGAGGTACCTTTCCTTTTGAGGTTCGGTGGCCCAGCGGAGAAACGCGTTGGTGACCAGGGTGTTTTGCACGTCCACCAGGACGCTGACGGAACCGTCGACGCGGCCAATTTCCTCAACCGCCATGCAAGCCATGGCAAAGGTTGAACCCGCGCCGCCGTATTTTTCGGGTGATTCGATCCCCATCAGACCCATTGCAAAAAGTTTCTTCACGATTTCAGGCCGCATTTTGGCCTCCTGGTCCATGTCTCCGACGTGCGGGCGAATTTCATTTTCAGCGAAATCACGGACAGCTTCGCGAAAGGCCTGTTCTTCTTCATTGAACGTGGTGAGGGCAGGATGTGCATCCATAATTCTTGTCTCCTTGCTGAGGACATGCGTTCACTAGCGTTGAAAGGTCTTTGAAGAATACCTTATTCAGAGGCAATTCCTCACGGATAACATCTTGCGAAATTATTGCCAAAAGTTTGTCAAAATGTTGCCTAAAGGTTGCAAAAATAAAGGCCTCGCAGAGTCAACTTTGACTGTCAGTGGCGCCGAGGTTAGCGTGCAGCTTATGGATATTTTAGAGCTTGCACGAAATTTCGTTAGTTTCTTTGTCGTATTGCTTTTCTCTCTCTGCTTCCACGAGTGCGCCCACGGTTGGGTGGCCAAACTTCGGGGCGACAATACGGCCCAAGTGATGGGCCGATTGACCATGAATCCTTTTCCTCACATGGACATGATGGGGACGGTGCTGTTGCCGATCATGACGATTGTGTTCAACTCCATGGGAGCTCACCTTCCCCTGTTCGGTTGGGCCCGCCCTGTTCCCATCAACGACCGCAATCTGAAAAATCCCCGCACCGATATGTTTTGGATCGCTTTGGCCGGTCCTTTGGCCAACGTCTTTTTGGCTGTCGTTGGTATTTTGCTTCTGGTGACGGCGGCGGAGTTTTTCATCACTCTTCCCATGTTCAACGGTGTTCGCGCGCTGCTGCAGCAGTTTATTCTGACCAATCTCTTCTTGGCTTTTTTTAATATTATTCCGCTTTATCCTCTGGATGGAGCGAAGGTTCTGGCGCGCTTTTTGCCCCGGTCCGTGAATTACAAGCTCGAGCAGAACGAGCAGACCTCAAGCTTGATTTTGCTGATGTTGATCATGATAGGCGCTCTTCGCTATTTGGCCATTCCAGTGTTGTGGAGTTATGAAAAGCTCCTGCACTTGGCGCTGGGGGCTCTCACATGAAAATAACGCAGGGGCGGGAGGAGAAGAGCCAAGTCGGTGATTTCGACAGGAGGTTCGCCGAGCGAACCTCCCTTGGCCCCTCCGCAGTGCCACGGGTTCGGGTGATGAGTGGCATTCGCGCCACCGGAAAACTTCATATTGGCCATTATTTCGGCTCCCTCCGCAATTGGATCGCGCTGCAAAGAGACTATGATTGTTACTTCGGCGTGATGGATTGGCATGGCATGACCACGGCTTACAAGCGGACGGCTGAGCTCACCCCTTGGATTTACGATATCTACGCGGAGTTGTTGGCTTGGGGTCTTGACCCTGAAAAGCACACCCTTTTCGTGCAGAGTCTGGTGCCCGAACACCTGGAGCTTTTCATGATCTTCGCCAATCTCACGCCGATGGGCTGGTTGCAAAGAGTGCCGACTTGGAAAGACGCCGAAGAGGAAGCGAAGCAGAGTGATACTCATAATTTAGGTCGCTTTGCTTACCCGGTTCTTCAGGCCGCGGATGTGGCCATCTACCGCGGGGAGAAGGTGCCGGTGGGGGCCGATCAAGTGGCCCATTTGGAACTCACCCGTGAAATCATCCGTCGATTCAATCATATCTATGGCGGAAATCTCCCCGAAGCGGCGCCGTTGTTGACTGAAACTCCGCTCGTGCCGGGACTTGACGGGCGAAAGATGTCAAAGTCCTACGGCAACGGAGTTGAATTGACCGAAGAATCCAAGAGCTTGAGTAAGAAAATCAGAACGATGCCAACGGACCCCGCCCGGGTCCGTCGGGAAGATCCGGGTGAGCCCACGAAATGCACGGTCTACACTTACCATCGCCTTTTTTCCCGCGCTGAGGATTTAGGTTGGGTGGAACATGGCTGCCGCACGGCGGGCATCGGCTG
>PSRN01000017.1 GCA_003176075.1 Bdellovibrio sp. | reverse complement strand
TGGCTCGCCTTCGGTTCGGCTTGCTGGCTCGCCTTCGGTTCGGCTTGCTGGCTCGCCTTCGGCTCAGCTCTTTGGCTCGCCTTCGGCTCGGCTTGCTGGCTCGCCTTCGTCTTGCGTGGCACATAAATGCGCAGGTAACCGTCTTGCAGCAAAAGCGAGTGGAGCTTTTTTCCTTCCAGCAGTCGTCCTTCGGCGGGAATCTCCGCCAGCACATAGCCTCGTTGACCCGAGAAGTATTGCAAGACCTGGTCCGTCGCTTCACTGACCGACAGTCTTTGAGTTTTGATTTTATGAACCGGGCAATGGGCTTCGCCAATTTTTTCGTAAAGCAGGCGCAAGTAATCGATCAGTTCGGTGGTTGTTCCCACGGTGGAACGGGAACTCTTGACCGAATTCTTCTGTTCTATGGAAATGGCCGGCGGGATATTGTCAATCCCCTCGAGATCCGGCTTTGGCGCCTTATTGAGAAACTGCCTGGCATAATTGCTCATGCTTTCAATGAAGCGGCGCTGACCCTCGGCGAACAGGGTCTCGAAGGCGAGTGAAGATTTGCCGGAACCGGATGGGCCGCAGATGATGGTCAATGATCCAAGCGGGATCTGCACTTCAATATTCTTGAGGTTATTTTGTTTCACTCCCCAGAGGTGAATGCACGCCTGTGGAGGTGTGGAAAGCACCGACTTGGTCTGCGGAGGTGCCGAAGGCACCGACTTATTCATTCCGATGAGTCCTGTTTGTAAAAATCATTTTCCTCTTCCTTTTGCGCTCGTCCCGTGGCGGGCACGGTTCCTTCGCGAAAGGCTTGCCCGCGGATGACGTGCTTGGAGGAAGTGGAAGCCAAGAAACCCGTATCGCCGTCGATATTGGCGAAAACAATACCCTCCGGAACAGGCAATGTCATGATCGGAAGATTTTCGTGAGCCGCTTTCATGTACTCCAACCAAATTGGTAACGCAGCACGGCCTCCAACTTCGGCCTTGCCCAAGCTTTTCTCATGGTTAAAGCCGACCCAGACGCCTGAGACAATCTGTTGAGTGAAACCGATAAACCATGCGTCGTAATAGCCGTTGGTGGTTCCCGTTTTGGCGGCGACTTCGCGGCCAAGGGCGCGAGCCTGGCCCCCGGTTCCGTCACGATCTTCAACCACGGCTTTCAGCAACGAAGTGATAAGGTACGCCGTCTGTGGGGTGATCAACTGTTCCGGATCAGCGAAGAAAAAATGAGGATCGGTACTCTTCAACGGATCGATCTGCTTTCCGGCTTTCACCTCTTCGAGGTACTTGTTTCGTCTTTCTTCGTACTGTTTATTCAATTCTGACAATTGCTTTTCAAATTTGTCATCCAAGGAGATTTGACCTAAAATTTCCTTGCCCTCCCTGTCGACGATCTTTTGCACGATGATCGGCCGAACCCGGTGACCGAGCCGTCCAATTTGCGCGAACACTTTGGTCAGTTCGTAAAGCGTCAGGCTCGACGACCCCAAACCCAGAGTGAAATCCATATTGAGGGGCGAAAAAACTCCCAGCCGACGGGCGAAATCAGCGACCCAATTGACGCCGATGTCCTCGGTGATTTTTACGGTGGGAATATTCAGCGATCGCACCAAAGCATTGCGGAAAATAATGTCCCCGGCGTAGTTCCGTTCGTGGTTGGAGGGCTTCCAGCGCTTGACCTCATCCTCGCCACCCTCGGCGCTTTCCGCGCTTTCTTCCTTTGGAGCTTTTCCTTCATCATATACCAGAGGCGCATCCAAGATTGGAGTCGAGGGGGTAAATCCCTTGTCGAGGGCGGCGGCGTAGACGATGGACTTGAAAGCGGAACCCGTCTGACGGGCGGCCTGCAGCGCTTTATTGAATTTGTCGCGCTTGTAATCGTATCCGCCGACCATGGCGATGACTTCCCCGTTTCCTTGATCAAAGGAAAGAAGACCCGCCTCGACCAGCGGTTCCTGATCGAGTTCCACCTGCGCGTACTTTTCGGGATCGTTGAGTCCTGGTCGGAGAAGAGGCATTTTTTTCTTTGCCGCCTTTTTGCCCGGCTCCTCATGGCCCAAAAGCGCCGGATCAACTTTTGTGTCCACGAGTTTAACCGAGATCACATCGCCCACACGAAGTGCCGCCGACGGCTTTTTGATGGTGTCCTGATCATAGCGCTTTTCGGGGTTTGGCTTGCGCGCCCAACTCATTGTTTTGGCGTCGATCAATCCTTCGATTTCGGCGAGCCTGACGTAGACCAGCCCGTCTTCATCATCGACTCTGTTGACGATGGCGTCGTAGCTTTTGCCGATTTTCAAATAAAACGGCAGCCCTTTGCGAA
Source organism: Bdellovibrio sp. (assembly GCA_003176075.1). Classification (GTDB taxonomy): domain Bacteria; phylum Bdellovibrionota; class Bdellovibrionia; order Bdellovibrionales; family Bdellovibrionaceae; genus PSRN01. The sequence goes on along the minus strand of PSRN01000017.1, from coordinate 6,795 downwards.
GGTCATAGTTCACATCGAATGGTGAGTAGTCGGCGAACTTGCCATTGGGTTGGATGACCCGCGATGGGTTGGCCTGCTCCATCATCTTATTGCGGGTCTTCAGTAAGAAATCACCCACGGCTTTCGGGTCAGTGATGTTGGAAATGGCGCCGCGATATCCCTGCCGCTTGTCGAGTTGCTTCAGTCCTCTTTCGACGGCTGCTTGCGCCGCCTTTTGGCGTTCAATATCCAGGGACGTGTAAATCGAAACGCCCTCTTCGAGGAGTTTTTCTTCGCCGATTCGGGGGACCAGCAATTGGCGGACTGTTTCGGTGAAATAGGGAGCGACCTCATCATAATTTTCACGCAAGAATACCGTCACCGGTTCGGCAATCGCTTGCCTGGCTTGCTCCCTGGTGATGAATCCCACGTCGGCCATCCGGTTGAGAACGTAGACTTGGCGCTCTTTGGCCCGGGTTGGGTTGACGACAGGCGAATATTCCGAGGGCGCCTTCGGTAAACCGGCTAGCATGGCGGCCTCTGAAAGCGATACATTTTCCACCGGTTTGCGGAAGTAAGTTTCCGCCGCCACGGAGATACCAAAGGCGCTATTGCCGAAGTAAATTTGGTTCAGGTAAAGATAAAGAATGTCTTCTTTATCGAGGTTTTCTTCCATTTGATGGGCCAGGAAAAGCTCGCGGATTTTCCTCAGCATGGTCTTCTCGGAAGTGAGAAGCAGTGTTTTAGCGACCTGTTGCGTGATGGTGGAGCCGCCCTGCACGTTCTTGCCGGCGCGAAAGTTGGCGATTGTGGCGCGCAAGATGGCGAGGTAGTTCACTCCGCCGTGCTGAAAAAACTGATCGTCCTCGGCGGCGACAAACGCGTTGATTAAATGTTTGGGAAGTTTTTCGTAGGGCACCAAGACCCGCCGCTCGCGGGAAAACTCACCGATTTTTCGGCCGGCGCGGTCATAAACTTGCGATAGCAAGAGGGGTTTGTAGTCCTCGAGCGTGATCATGTTCGGCAGCTCGGACTTGATCTTGTAGATAGCGTAATAGACTCCACCGACGGCGATGACGATCAACAGCAGCGACGCAAGTACCAACTTTTTGATCAAGGATGAATTTTTGATCAAGGGCGAACCTCCCACATCAGACGGACCTCCCACTTCAATTGCAAAGTATTGTAATGGAGGGTTAGCCCCTGGTTAATCGAGAAAAGGCGAGGAAGCAGTCAAATGGGGTCCGGCGTCAATGGGATTGGGATCGGGGTCAGCGACTTTGAACTGGAGATCTTTTTTGCGGACCCGCTTAGCCCCCAATTTGGCGTTGACAGATTGTACGATATATCGTATATTCAAAAAATGAAGTGCACCGGTGAATTTCAAGAATGGATAGATAAATTGGACCGCTCCCTTCGGATTAGAATAGACCAAAGGATTCAGCGTCTGATTGATGGTAATCCCGGGCTCCACCGGCGATTTGACAACCTGTTAGAAATTAAATGGAAGACGGGTAAGATGGGCTCATTTCGTGTGTATTGTGCTGAGTTCGAAGGAACAATTTTATTATTCGGTGGCCACAAGGACACGCAGACCAAAGATATTGCAAACGCAAAAGCATTATTTGAAGGGATAAGAAATGGGAAAATCGGAACAGAAGCTTATGAATAAATACTCAGACAAAGAAATTATTGATAGCTTCTTTGATTCATGGAATGACGGCGACCCTGACGATATCAAGTCTGCCCTCCATAGTCTTCTTCAAAGATTTGGGGCAACTCACGTTTCTGAAGAAACAGGAATTCCTAGAACGACTCTTTATGATATGTGCAAAGATGATAGCAATCCAACCCTTGAAAACCTCTGTTTGGTGATAGACTTTCTTAAGGATCAAAAGTCGGCATCATAGCGATTATGCGCCAGCTTACCGGGCGCCGCCGGAAATCGAGCTGCTTTGCCTGACTGACGAATTCAGGTTCGCGCTCCGCTGCGCGCTTTGTGTCTGTATTTGGGCGTCGGTAAACCGGTCAAAAGTTTCAGGCGAGAAGGCGGCTCTCAGGGTCGATCTTTCCCTGTCGCCGCGGCTTAGAATTTCCGCCAGCGCCGGCCGACAAACGTCGACCGCATACATGGAGGCCGCCGTCGATTGCAGGTTTTCCACCTTCGAGGGGACAAGATTCGGAGCATCTTCGCCGTGGGGGGCTTCCTTCATTTTGCTGAGTTTGCTCTCATAAGCTTTGACATTCTTGGCGGCGGTCTCCAAATCGGCGCTAAACCGGTCATTTTCTTTTTTCTGCGTTTCTTCCAAAGCGTCGATTTGGTTTTTGTACTCTTGCTGCTCTTGCTGGAACCCTTCATTATCTTGTTGAGTCTGACGGGCCTGTTGCGCTCTCATCGCCCGAGTTTCGTTGGCCAACTGGTTCTTTTCGACCTGAAGGCTCGCGATTTGCCGGTCAGCATCGGCAATTCCGGCTTGGAGCTGGGCCCGTTCACTTCGGTATCTTGCTAGCACTCCTGATTTATCGGCTTTCGCGCTATCCACACAAAGAACGTAATCCCTCTTTCGTGCCAGGAGGTTCTGCATCTGACAGCCTAACCCGCCGATCATGTTGCAAGCATCCTTGTCAGCGAGCATTTGGGCTTTGGCCTGAGCTGTGCAGTACTTTTCTGGGTTCACCAATCGATCGTCGCCCAGCTCGGCCCTTTGCCTCTTTGCGATGTCAGCGATCTGTTGTTCGAGTGGAAATTTTCCGGCCTTGGCTTTGGCAATTTGGTCATCGACAGCGTTCTGCTGGGCGCGGGACTGCTGTGCTTGCCTTGTTTCGTCGGCCTGTTGCTCGGCAGCTCGTTCGCGGAATCGTTTTGCCGCTTGCAGTTGATCGCTTCGAAGCTTGGATTTGTCTTTCGCCATTTGTTCGTTGAATTTTGTAGCGTCCCTCTGCAAATCAGTTTGTTCTTTTCTCGCCTTTTTGATGTTTTCCGTCAGTTTATCCTCAAGATCACGATGATCTTTGCCGTTCATAACTTGCGCTTCGCAGTTATGCTGACTGTTCTTAATTGCCCGTCGGCTGCGCGGAGTGTCTTCAGCATCATCGTCTTCGCTGAACTTGTCCTCCTTCGAACAAAGGTAAGTTTTCGCATACTTGATGCAGCTCTTGATATTGGTCTCGCCAGCCTTGCCACAAGTCTCGCCGAGTTCTTTGATGGCGGTTCGGACCTCGGCATTTAAATCTTTGCAGCGCTTTTCAACGCAGTAAGGAGAACTTTGGTTCTCGGGGTTGACGCAGGGATCGACGATGCCGATCTGCATATTCTGCGAATCGTTCGCCGCTCGCGATTCAGTGTCTGCCAGGAATGCACCCGACAAAATGAATCCAATGGTGAAAATGAATGCTGATGCCCTCAGCTCCATAGCCCTTCCTCCTACTCCATACACTGGTGTATCAAAGCAAGATAAGTGCCGCTCCTGCTTCAAAGTGAGACACTGTGGCGCCGGCAAACATGTCTAGAATCTTGACAGTTAAAAAGCGAAATCACACCCGTGGCGGCCTCGCCGCCCACGCTCCAGGGGCTAGCAGACCCTGAGGCTGGCAGAGTTATTCAGAAAGCCTGGCAGAGTTATTCAGAAAGCCTGGCGGAGTCTTCAGAAATCCTGGCAAGTCGTTCAGAAAGCCCGGCAGAGTTCTTGACGAATTTTTTGCGTCGGCATTAAATTTCAATCAGATGGTGAAGGGTTATAACTCGGATCTCAATATTCGAGGCAAGAGCTACCACGTACAAACTGAAGATTGGGGTGCGGCCAACCCCTTCCTGGTCAGCCGGGTTTTCGCCAATGGCGCCGTGGTGAAGACCGTGAAGACAAGTTACACCGAAGCCTTGCGCGACGGCCCCGTGCAAGACCAGCAGGCCTTGGGTCTGGCTCTTCGCAAACAACACCAAAATGTGATTGATCAGCTCCACGCGGGACAAATTCGTTAGGGAACACGCTGCCAGGACTGGACCCCGGGGTTCGCGACTTAAATTCCTGGCTTGGTTAAACTGAAATCATGATTGAGTTCCGCCATGTCTATAAGACTTATCCGGGGCCGGTGCACGCCCTTAAGAATGTAGAATTCTCGATCGGAAAGGGTGAGTTTGTCTTTCTGACGGGCCCCAGCGGAGCCGGCAAAACCACCCTCTTTCGGATGCTTTCCGCCTTCGACCGCCCGACTTCGGGCAAGGTTCAGGTCGGGGATTTTGATCTGGACCGCCTGGATGCTCAAAGCTTGCCGCACTTCCGCCGCAAGATCGGCATTGTTTTCCAGGATTTCCGCCTTTTGCGTGACCGCAGTGTTTTTGAGAACGTCTCTTTGCCCTTGCGGGTTAAGGAAGAGCGCGCTCACTTAATCGCCCGCAAGGTTGACGAGGCCCTGGCCTGGGTCGGCTTAACCTCCAAGGCCGAGTTCAGCCCGGCGGTTCTGTCGGGTGGCGAGCAGCAGCGGGTGGCGATCGCGCGGGCTCTCGTGCACCAGCCGGGACTGCTGATTGCGGACGAGCCGACTGGCAATTTGGATCCTGATATGAGCGAGGGGATCATGGATTTGATGGAGCGGGTTTGCGCGCAAGGCACGACGGTCTTTGTGGCGACCCACGATCACGCCATGGTTGAGCGGCGAAAAAAGCGAACCATCCAGATCAAAGAAGGCGCGGTTGTCGGGGACAGTAGCGTGGGCGGCGAAGCCGCCACGGGTATGATATGAGTTTTGTTTGGACCCACCTGGAACAAGCCTGGCGAAAGCGATTCTTTTCGAACTTCTTTGTTTTCTTCGTTCTGCTGGCGAGTTTTCTTGTTCTGAATTCAGGAATTGTCCTCTTTGAGAATTTTCAGGTCATTACCGAAAACTGGGGGTCCAAGATTGAAATGAACGTGTACCTGAAGGAGGGGAACGATTTCTCGGCTCTCGAACAGCGGATTCGCGAAAATCCCATGGTGGCGACGGTGGCCTTTGTTTCCAAGAATCAGGCGATGACGGATCTGCGGAATCAATTGGGGACGCAGGCGGCCGCTCTGTTGAAAGACCAGGATTTGGCCCAATTTATTCCGGCCAGTCTGTTGGTGGAAGTCAAACCCGGCGGGCGAACAGGTGACCCAGCGACCGACAGCTCTGGTGATGGCGCCACCGATATCATGGATCGTGTCCGCTCCCTGGCTTCTGACCTGAAAAATCATGATCAGGTTGAGGACGTGCAGTATGGCCAGGGGATTCTGCAACAGTTCCGCTCCGTGCTGAACGTCTTTCGGCGGGTGGGATTCGCCTTGTTTGGCGTCCTCTTGGGAGGCGCCCTCTTCATGGTTGTCTTTGTCATTCGCAATTCGATGAACGAACGACGCGAAGAGATTGAACTCTTGGAGCTGGTGGGCGCGTCGCGCTCGATGATCCGCGTTCCTTTTATTGTCGAGGGACTGCTCTTTGCCGCCGCCGCGGCGGCCATGAGCTTGCTCATTGGTTCATTTCTGTTTGAAAACTTGCGCCAAACGATGGCGTCCGAGGATATATTTATCTTTGTCGCAAGCCGGCTCCGCTATTTATCGTTCAGTGAAGGTGTTGCTTTGGTTTTCGCCGCCGCCGGCATTGGGGCTGTGGCGTCGTTGATTTCCATTCGTCAAATGAACACCGGATTTGCCGCGGCTGAGAGGGCGGGGACTTTATGAATCCAGTCCCCCCAATTCTTGCCGGATTTCTCTTCGCCGGGGCCGTCGTTCCGGCCCGCGCCGCCGTGCCGGTCGAAGGTAAAGGAAAAGTGGATCGGGCGGTTGACCGCACCAAGCGCAACTTGATCAATGAAGACATTGAATATCAAAAGGTTCTCAAATCGCTCTACCGCATCGCCCGCCAGACGCAAAAGATCGTTGCTCAAAAGGCGGCGATCGAGCGCGAGCGCCTCGGAGTTGAACAACAGATCCGTCGACTCGCGGAGGAAATCCGGAATGTTGAACAACGGGTGAAAACTCAAAAAGGCATGCTCTTGACCAAGCTCGCCTTTCTTCACCGATTTAAGGGTGAAGCTTGGCTGCAATTTCTCTTTCAGGCGCGAAATTCGGCCGGCCTGGAGAGGAGCATGAAGGTCCTTGGCCTGATCGGCGAGCGGGACTTGGCGCTTCTTCGCGACTACAATGACGGAGTTCAAACTTTCAATCGCGACAAAGGGAAGTTCGTTGTTCGTCTCAACCAGCTCAATGAGCTGGGAAAAGAAATCGAAAAGAAAGAAGTCGATTTGCTGCGGCAGTATGAAGCGCGCACCAAATTATTGGCTGATATCCGGTCGAGCCAATTGAGCATGGTTAAACTGCTTCGCAAATTGGAACGGAATAAGAAGAATCTCGCTGAATCGGGGATTCTCGACTCGCTTTCCGGCGCTTCGTTTTTCGAGCGCAAAGGGGAGCTGCCGGAGCCGGTTCATGGTCTTGTCTTGCGCGGTTTCGGTCTTGAGAGGGATGCCGAAACCTCGGTGTTTTTGCGTCATTCAGGTTGGTTTTACGCGAAGGAGTCAAGGGTGTCGGTGCGGGCGATCTTCGACGCGCGGGTGGCGGCCAACCACTTTATTCCCGAGTACGGGCAAACGATTATCTTGGACCATGGTGACCATTTCTATTCGGTTTATTCGAATTTGAGCCGCGGCATGGTCGTCGAAGGGGATTCGATCAAGGAAGGTACAGTCATCGGATTCACCGGCGAAAGTCCTTTCGACGGACGGCGCGGGCTTTATTTTGAAATTCGTCACTTTTCGGAAAGCATGGACCCGAAATCATGGATGAAAGGCAGGAGATATGAAGT
>PSRN01000063.1 GCA_003176075.1 Bdellovibrio sp. | reverse complement strand
CGACGGCGAAATTGTCGACAAGATCATTCAAGCGATAAAGCGGGCGGACCGGATTATTCAGAATCTTCTCGACGCGAGCCGAGCTGGAGCCGGGCAGCCAATGAACCTCGTTTACCGGGAAGGCGATCTTGGGGTGGAAATTGCAGAAGTAGTTAAGGATCTTGTATTGCAATACGGGGACCGCTTTCGCTTTGAGGCTCGTGGGGATTTGGTCGGAGTTTGGGCGGCGGATGTGCTCCGACGAGTTCTTGAGAACCTTGCGATAAACGCGGTAAAATACGGCGCGAACGACCAACCCGTCCAAATTCAACTGACCCGCAACGGCGATACCATCGTGCTCTCGGTTGAGAATGAAGGGAATCCAATTTCACTCGAGGAACAACAAGCACTTTTTCAGCTTTTTAAGCGCGGTAAACCCGCGGAAATCAATGGTGTGCCGGGGTGGGGGCTCGGCTTAAGCGTTGTGCTGGCCGCCGCCCATGCCCTCCATGGTCACGTGGATGTTGAGAGTGGCCCTTCCATTGGTACGACTTTCCGACTTGAGTTCCCAAAAGAAAACCCTTCGTAGGTTCCAGGGTCGCTTTCCTTGTTTCCGTTCCGTCTCTGGCTTCCGTTCTGATTTAATTTTTCTTTTGTTCTGATTTGATTTGACGTGGATTTTTTGGTCTTATGTTTCGGGGTGTATTAAGATGGCAAAAATCTTGGTTGTGGACGACGATTACTCAGTCGCTGGTCCGCTCATCGACTATTTAAGATATCGAGGAAATTCCGTTGAATATGCGGACAATGGCAAGCGGGGCCTTGAATTGATATCATTGCACTTCCCTGACTTCATTATTTTGGACGTCGAAATGCCGGTGTTGAACGGCCCTAAAATGGCTTACCGACTCCTTGTCGAAGATTGCGGAAGGGAAAACATCCCTATTCTCCTTGTTTCGGGAATAGCGAACTTGCGGGTGATTGCGGAGGCCATAGTACGAACGCCATATTTTGTGGGAAAGCCGTTCACGTTGGAAGAGATCGATCGAAGTATCGAAAAGCTCATGCGAGAGCGGCTGCCGCCTCACCCGCGCGACACTTAGGGTTCATTACTTGCCTGACCAGCTATCGTGCCAAGCCCTGGAAATTTGACATGGACATTCCAAGCGCTGAACTGATCTCGGATACTGCAGGTCGAATACGACACATTGAAGAATTGTCTGATCCGGCTCTTTTAAACTGCCAATTGCTTTTCTCAATGAGTGCAATTCCGCTGGCAAATCGTCTATTGTTGGAACCTGAGAAACCTGAGAAACCTGAGAAGGAACCCATGAAAGTCAGAAATACCGTAATCATCGCAGAGAAGCCGTCCGTCGCGCGTGATCTGGCACGTGCGGTTGGCGCACTTAAGCAGGGAGTGGGCTTTTTGCATGGAGGAGGATTTACGGTGACCTGGGCCATCGGGCATCTCGTAACCTTGCCCGAGCCGCATCAAATTAATGCTGCATGGAAGACCTGGAGCTTTGCTCACTTGCCGATGTTGCCTGCGCAATGGCCGCTGGTGGTGGCGGAAAAAACCAGAGCACAATTTGAAACCGTGCGGAAGGTGCTTGATCGATGCGATGAAGTGATTTGTGCGACGGATGCCGGTCGTGAGGGCGAACTGATCTTTCGCTATATCTATGAGCTGGCAAATTGTCGCAAACCAGTCAAACGCTTGTGGATCTCTTCTCTTACCGGTGATGCAATCAACGCGGGCCTTCGGACGCTTAAGGATGCCTCCGCTTATGATTCCCTGGCTGACGCGGCGAGGGCTCGCAGTCGGGCCGACTGGCTGATCGGGATGAATCTCTCTCGCGCATATGCCTTGAAGACAAGTGAACAACTTTTCGTGGGGCGGGTGCAAACACCGACCCTTGCAATGGTTGTCGATCGCGATCTCAAAATCCAAAATTTTGTACCGGAAGATTATGTCGTTATTGAAGCCCGGTTCCAGGCGTCGGGCGGTCAGTACGAAGGCGTATATCTGGGGGAAAAGGCCGAACTTTCAAATTCTCAAGTCAGTGCCAAGGAGAAACGGCTTCCGATAAATCCAGAGAAAATTGAGCCGCTTTTGGCGCGAATGCGCGCCGCCCCCGCCGAGGCTCAGGTTGGCACCGTTGATGGAAAGACAGTTAAACAGCCCTCTCCGCTGTTGTATGACCTGACCGAACTCCAACGCCATTGCAATCGCCTCTTTGGATTTTCCGCGACCCGGACCCTTGATTTGGCGCAGACTCTTTATGAGCGGCACAAAGTAATCAGCTATCCAAGAACTGACAGCCGCCACCTTTCCCAGACCATTGCGAAGACCCTGCCTGCAATCGTGGACGTCGTTCGATCGCCCTATGAAGGTCTGATCGACCCTTCCGCCGGCCGATCCCCGCTCGGCAAGCGGTTCGTCGACGATTCTAAGATCACGGATCACCATGCCATAATTCCAATCGCCAAGTCGTTGCCAAACATTCGCATGACCGCCGATGAGCAGAGGGTTTTTGACCTTCTTTGCCGGCGCCTCCTTATGGCATGGAGCGGGGAATACATTACCCGAGTGACAACGATCATCACGGAAATTGGCGGGCTTGATCTGTTTAAAACCCAAGGCACCGCGGTTGTCGAACAAGGCTGGAAGAAGCTCGATATTCGAGGCAGAGCGGTCGCGCAGGAACCCGATCTTCCGGCGGGTTTGGAGCCTGGCAACCCTGTTGAAGTTCTTGGTGTGAATTCCCGCCAAAAGCGCACGGAGCCGCCGCCGCATCTCACGGAAGCAACCTTGCTTACTGGCATGGAAACCGCCGGCCGTGATCTCGAAGACCGGGAACTTGCTGAGATCATGAGAGGCAGCGGAATCGGCACACCGGCGACGCGTGCGAACATCATTGAGACTTTACTGACGCGAAATTATATCTCCCGAAAAGAAAAGGCCCTGGTTGCAACGCCTCTTGGCCATCGACTGGTCGCGACTGTTCATGGGAGCGTAAAGAGCCCGGAGCTGACCGCGCGCTGGGAAAAAAAACTTGCTGAGATTCAGGACGGTAGAAATTCCCTTAAGGCGTTTATGAATGAACTCGAGATCGAGGTTTCCAGGCTCGTCTCGGAAATTGCAGGTTTGGCGCGTCCTTCAAATTTGGCAACTCCTTCACCTGCAAATTCGCCGGCACCGCGAGAATTACCGCAGGAATTGCCAGGTAAGACCCCCCCGATTCGACAAAAGCGCGGCCCCACTTCGTCACGTGATCTTCACATGCTCCTCAAAAATGAATTTCGACTGGAGTCGTTTCGAGCCGGTCAGGAAGCGGTCTGCCGGAGTGTGACCGACGGGAAGGATGCGCTACTGGTGATGCCCACGGGCGCGGGCAAGTCCGTATGCTATCAAATTCCTGGAATAGCACGCGGCGGAAAATGTTTGGTGGTCAGCCCGCTTGTGGCCCTGATTGAAGATCAGGTGGACAAACTCAAGCGGCTTGGACTTTCAGCTGAGCGAATTCATTCGGGCCGGAGCCGAGATGACTCAAGACGGGTATGTCAGAGTTACTTGGCGGGAGACCTGGATTTCTTATTCATCGCGCCTGAGCGTTTGTCGGTGCCGGGCTTTCCGGAATTCTTGCAGAAGTGCCAGCCAAATCTGATCGCGGTCGATGAAGCGCACTGCATTTCCCAATGGGGACATGATTTCAGACCCGATTATCGAATTTTGGGTGAACGGCTGGAAAAACTTCGGCCAGCGCCGGTCATCGCTCTGACCGCGACCGCCACACCCATTGTTCAAGAGGACATTTGCCGGCAGTTGGGGTTACGCGACGAGCAGAGAGTCATTCAAGGGTTTCGCCGCACCAATATTGCAATCGAAGTCGCGGAAGTCGCTCCAGGTGATCGGTCGGACGCCATCTTATCAATTCTGATAAGAGGTGGAAAACAGCCGGCCATTGTCTACGCCCCAACAAGAAAAAAGACGGATGAATTGAATGAAGTCCTGTCAAAGGCCTTAAAGGTCGGTGCTTACCATGCGGGGATGACAGCGCAAGAACGTGAGAAGGTGCAATCTCGATTTCTCAATGGCGAGATTGATGTCATGGTGGCGACAGTGGCCTTTGGGATGGGCATTGACAAACCCAATATTCGAACTGTCATCCATGCGGCGCTCCCCGGCAGCGTCGAAGGTTACTACCAGGAAATTGGTCGCGCCGGTCGTGATGGGCTTCCCGCCGAAGCCTATTTGCTCCATTCGTATGTCGACCAAAAGACCCACGAGTTCTTTTTCGAAAAGAATTATCCCGATGAAGACAGTCTCCGTCGGATTTTTGTTGAGCTGAGCCAGCACAAGGTGCCTAAGGACGAAGTCCGCAAGAGACTTCAGCACATGGACCTGGAGACCTTCGAGCGGGCGTTGGAACAACTCTGGGTCCATCGTGGAGTCATCATTGACCCCGACGAAAACATGGTTCGCGGGTCACATCAATGGGAGAAGCCCTATCGATCGCAACGGGACCAAAAGCGCAAGCAACTCAAACAAATGTCCGCCTTTACCAGTTGGGGTAAGTGCCGGATGGTTTATCTCGTTTCCCACTTTGGCGATCAAACTGACGCCGGCAAACCTTGCGGAGTTTGTGACATCTGTAAGCCAGCGAAATCCGACTCCCTCACTAAGAAACGCCTCCTTTCGCCCGAAGAAAAGAGGGTTATTGGAAAAATGCTCGCCGTCCTGGAACGCGAACGCAGCCTTGCAGCCGGAAGACTCTTTCAGGCGGTTGCTCAATCGGCTTCCGGCTCGGGTCCCGACTCGGGAGCTTCTTTTCCTCGGCGCGATTTTGAAAACTTGGTAACCCTGCTTGAACGGGCGGGTTGGCTCGACTCCAATGAGGCCACTTTTGAAAAGGACGGTCAAAGCATCACCTATCGAAGACTGTCACTTTCGAGAGCGCTACCTTCGGCACGCGAAATTGAGGCGCTTGAGATAGCCTCAAGCACTTCGGCCGCCTCCGAAAAACGGCGGAGGAAGCGCCGGAATCCAAGGAAGAACTCGAAAACCTCTTTCGCGGGTGGAACGGCCGGGATGGGACCGTCTGGGGTGTGGTTCGAACGCTTACGTGAATGGCGGCTTGGGCAGGCAAGGCAAAACGGGATTCCAGCTTTTCGAATCTTGACGGACAAGGCGCTCTTGGCCATCTGCGAGCGCAAACCCCGTTCAAAATCGGAACTGCTTGAAATTTCAGGAATCAACCGCAAATCAGTTGCCCTATATGCCGATGAGATCCTTCAGGCTATCTGCAATGTCTGAACCGCTAACCCTGACATTTTCCTGGTTAGGAACTGGAAGTTTGAGTTGACTCGGTGTGACCCGCAAAAAGTACCTGGAACCTTTGACTCGCGTTTGGCGTTCGCTTAGGACCCTCCCGGAAGCGATTGAAACATTTTGAAGAAGGAGAACGTCCTATGGCAAATCGAAAAAAATTGGAGTCGGCTTTGAAATGGCTCCCGAAATCGGCTTTGGCCGTCGCGGTAGCTTTTTTTGCAAACCTGGTTAGTTATGAACGGGTGAATGCCAACGAGCAGGCCCCTGAATTGAGCGATCAGGCAAACAAGACACAAGAGCAACAGCAACAGAAGCAGCAACAAGAGCAAGCGCAACAGCAGCAGCAACAACAACAGCAACAGCAACAGCAAGAGCAAGAGCAAGAGCAAGAGCAAGAGCAGCAGCAAGTACAACAGCTAGGGCAAGCGCAAGAGGGAATACCCGAAAGCTGGTACAGCAAAGGTGAAGTTCAAAACCTGATGGAACAGATGAAGACTGATCCAGTCAATGAACAGAAGATCAATGCCAATCTTGCCAAAATCGCATCAGAAGTTCGCCGACTTCAGGTCGACAATCTCAGCAAATTCGAAATTGAAAAAATTCAGAAAGAAGGATGGTATAACGAAAATCTGATCAGCAGAAATCTTGCGGTTCGATTTATCGCCAAATCGCCGTTGTTTAAGAGCCTAAACACCGCGGTCTATTTCTCTGAAGCAAGCGTGAATTCGAACCGCTCGCAGGATGAAATTGGATTGAAAGCCTCTATTGACACCAACAGTTTTCATTTCCTCAAACAGCATTTCGAAAAAAAGTTTTTGGATGAAGGTAAACGAAAAGAAGAGGTCGTTGATCAACTCAAGTCCAAATGCGGATCGGCACAAATAATGGCCCCCGAACTGGCTGAAGACCCGGTCTCTGGTTTGTCTTGCGTCCTTGAACTGTCCATCTTGACCTCTACCAATTTTGACACCTGGATTGAAACTCTTGCGCCGCGCTTGCCGTCCTTCCGAAAGAGTATCCAGGATGCGATCATGGACGCGAAGGAAAAGGCGAATCAATTATACCCGGATCAATTCATCAAAAATGAAGAAATCGAACTTCAAACCAATATTTGTCGACGGTCCGACGAGTCCTGCATGTCTTCTCTGCTGGAAGGTGACTCGGAATCTTTGAAGAACGGCTTTTTGACCGCAACAGTAAAAACCAGACTCAAAATGGGCGAGATCAAGCTTGCGACAAGAATTTCCGAAAATGCTTTAGAAATTTCTTTGGCTCTGTTGGGGCCAGAGGTTGGCGGCACCCAGCGAACAACGGATAGTTCGGCCCCATCTACTCCGACCACTTGGGATCTGGTCAGGTACGAGTTTCTGAAACAGATCGAAAAAATGTCGGATGAAGAGATCACCTCCCAGGTCAAATCGCTCGCTTCTTTCATTGATGAGCAGGTGAAGAACACAAAGCAGAAATCATCGACACCGTAACACGAAAACACCCGTGGCGGCTTCGCCGCCCACGCTCAACCCGACTTGGCGAGCAAGGGGTCTTGTCAGAAAATCTGAGGACCTCTTCGGTTGCCGACTGAATGTTCTCGAAGCCGCCATCTTTAAATGGGATTTTCCAAGTAAATCGGCGCGGTTCCCGGGCAGCCCGCACCCGCCACCGCCCCAATTGCGTATCCAAAGTTCGAGGGCGTTTTGACCAAGGGCCTGGCGCCTGTGCCGTACGAAGAAATTATCGCCGGTTCGGTCATCGAGCGCCCAGGTGCGCACAGACCGCCGAAGGATTCGCCGGTCCAGACATCATCCTTTTTGAGCAATAGCCAGTCAGGATATCCGTCGCGCATAAGGGTGACCGCCCCAAAAAGGATCTTCCAAATTACTTCAAATTGAAGTAATATACTGACTGGATGGACGTTCGCACCAAAGTATCCCGTAGCAAGGCCTTTGAAAAGGAGCTCGGCAGAGTTCCCGACTTTATTAGAAAGAAGGTTATCTTTTGGATCTTCTTGGTCGAGAGTAATGGTCTCGCGGAAGTGACGAAGTCTCCCGGCTTTCACGACGAGCCTTTAAAGGGTGAGCGCAGGGGTCAGCGATCGGTGCGAATGAATAGGGCCTATCGGCTGATTTATCATGTGATCCAAGATCGCGTCCACATCGAGCTATTGGAGGTACACAAACATGCCTACTAAATCTTATTTCGAAAAGCTTGAGAAGCAGTATGGGCCTCTCACCTTTGGTGGCTTGCTCCGCGCCTGGCGTGAAGGTGAAGAGATGACTCAGACGGCCTTCGCTAAGAGAATTGGCTTGTCCGTTCAAAATCTCAATGACCTCGAAAAGGGACGCCGAATTCCTACTCCGACTAGAGCTGCATGGATTGCTAAGAAGTTGGGCCTGCCGCAGGTGGGACTTATTGAACTTGCAATACGGGACTCACTTGCAAAAGAAGGCTTCAAATATGAAGTTAAGCTCGAATCCGCGTAAAGTGTATTATTTTTTCGAGCTCCTCAAGTTGAGAAAAGAGTTACTCAAGAGCAAATTTGAATTTTGGAGCTCCGCGGAAAGTAACATTTTGAAAGATGAATGCTGCTTTTCATGCCGTATCAATATGAGTCAGGTGGCAAGACCGAGATCTGGGATGTTGGCGCGGCCCTCGTCAAACACGGTTGCTCAGTTTTGAGAGCGGCCGAGCCCCATATCGCCGTTTCTTCTTCTTTCAATCACCATCAGGACCTGCTTGGGATCTAACCGACCCGTGAATTCAATGACTTCTCCAGCTTTCGAAACCGTGAGCGAGTCCTCTTGTCCACAGAAGCTTTTGCGATCTACGCAGAGAATGATCTTAAGATCAGGAAAGACCCGTGCCGCTTCACGATAAGCGATAACCTTAGTCTTAATATATTCTGGATGCCAAAATCCGGCAATTTCCAGCAGCCATCGACGCTCTGGCAAGTGGCGGTGGCGAATTTCGAAATCGGGAAACAGCCATCGCCCCTCGAGTTCCAGCGGCTCGGGCTCACGGATCAGATCCCAGTCTGAGGTTGCCTTGCCAAATTCCCGTGCGAAACGGCGTTCAAGTTGACTGTCGAATTTCTTGATGGTCGAGGCGCATGGCAAGGGCGCTTCAGATCCGAGCCTGAAAGTCCTTTCTCGATCGCGTACGACAACCCGAGCTTCCAGTTCAAAACGATGGCAGTTCTTTAGAAGACGGGGCAATTCACCGAGTCTCTTTCCATAGACCTGCGTATGGCGGAAGATCGCGAAAGGACCAGAGATGTTGAGGTGAAGCAACTCTTCTTTCGATTCCAGCTTTTCCACCACACAAATTAGTCCGCGAAATTTAGCATGGCGGATTATGGCTCGGCAGTTTCCCAAGATCTTCAGTGAAACCTCGCGCGCGCGGGCGAGAAATGCTTTGGTCAGGAGCAGGTTGCAGTCAAGTGCTAACGTATGGGCTTGTAGGTCTCGCCAACTGGTATCTTCCAACCGTCGTTCGTCCTTCAGGTCCGAGAACAAATCGCGTAAGAGCTGCTCGATTGATAGGCCTTCCTTCAATGCGACTTTTTCCAATGCTGCTTCTCTGGATAGTTCCGAGGCGCCCATACGGAAAAGTTCTCCGCGTAGGTGCCGCGCCCGATTGATATCGATGTCCTGTGTGGTCGCCCGCTTCAGCATAACAGCAACGGCAAGTTTGAGTTTGACCTCAGGAGCCTTGAAAAGCCAAGGTTCCTTGGCTCGTGCTAGGAGTTCCCGCCTGGGGCGTCCTTCAAATCGCATGAATTCGTCCCGCAGACTTTCAAGCCATGATAGATCCTCCGGACCAAGAAATTGTGGGCGAATCAAATCTCCGCAAAGGTTCTGACTCAAAACTGATTCAGCTATCAAGCGCCGCTCCCCTTCGTTTCGCCTGCTTTGATTCTATCGTCCGATTGCAGACAAGCTCGTAGATTCGAGCACTCGCGCCGCCTTTCCAACGCAAAACGCGACCGATTCGTTGCACATGTTCGCGTGCTCCACGCCGTCCGCCAAGGATGACTGCCACATTCGCAGCAGGTACATCATAACCCTCGTTCAATACCTGACACGATACCAAGGCCTTTATTACTCCGGAACAGAACCAAGCCGTTGATTGGTCTCTCTCCTGCCTACCAATCTCAGCGGTAATGGGCATTATCAGGTGTTCGCGCGCGATTTCGTAAGTCGTGGCGGTATCCGCCGTAAAGATGAGTGTTCGATCACAGCGATGTTGTTTCAGGATGCGTTGAAGCGCAATCCTCTTGTTCTCGGTAAATACAAGAAGCTTTTGCGCCAGCGTCCAAGCACGCAATCCATCTTTGCCGGCGGAACTGCGCGAAGCGTACGCCACGAACTGTTGCCACGATCCCTGCGGAATCGTCTGCGTGAGTAACGCCCGTGGCAGCTTTGCGGCCCACGCATCGCGAACGCGGCTGAAGCAATCCATATGTGCCTGGTAAAGGGCGCGCTCGAGGGGAGTCAGTTCGATTGGCACGCGAATCAACTGAAAATCCGACAAATGTTCGCCACGAAGGGCATTGATGCCGATTTCATAAACGATTGAGCCTACTAAATTCTCCACCCGCTCACGCCAAGTACCTTCGCCTGGCGCCGTGGCCGTCAGCCCCAGACGCAATTGCGCCATTGACATTTCAAGAGCCTCATCTCGCAGACCACGACCGAAATGATGAACCTCATCAACAATCAGAAACTCAAAGCGATCCCCAAGCCAACTCATGTTGAGGTAGGCACTTTCAAACGTCGAAACCGTGATGGCCTCGACCTTCCGGGATCCGTCTCCTAGAATTCCAATTGGACCCAGACAAGTTCCTTCCAAGTGCTTCAGCCATTGCTCTAAAAGCACTCGCGTCGGTACCAGTATGAGCGTTGATGTCTGGGCCCGCTGAATGGCGGCCATTGCCAAGTGCGTTTTTCCAGCCCCCGTTGGAAGCACGACAACACCCCGTCGGCCAGCAATTTCCCACCCTGAAAGCGCTGCTTCCTGATAGGGACGCAAGTCGAAATTCTTAGAGGACTCTGTCAGCACCTGCGATGCTTTCCACTCTCGAAATGCGGGCGTGGCCACCTGATAGCCCCCCTTTCCGAGGTGATTACTTAAGCTCGCCAATCGGTAAGCCGGCGCCCGATAGGCCGAGACCCGGGCGTCCCACCTCAACTCGGGAATGCAAGATAGTGCCGAACTTTCCACCGTCTGATCCAAAAGCAATGTACCTCGGTCGAACCTAAGTCGCATGCTCTGATAGCAAGCAACACCGGTGCCCACTTGAGGTTAGGTATTAGTGATAGTTCGAAGGAAACCAAAACCGGAAGGCGGGCATCTTTTTTCCGACCCTTGGTCCTCCTGTATTGCAATGCAAATCGATGCGAAAATGGAAACATGGTCGCTCGAATCATTGATCCTAATCAGTTCGTCCCGGCTGCTCAATGCATTGGGAGTGCGAGTGCGGAGGTAAACCCGTCGGCAGCCGGCGGAACGCAGTCATCCCCGGCGAGGTGCTGAAGAGCAAAGCGGGCCGGTGAGCGAATCATGTTAGGACTTCGGGGCTCACTCCGAGCTTTTCCATGTCCGAAGGGCTGGCGACCATCGGTCGGCGCTTGACTGGCGCTGCGGCCATCGGCGGAGCCAATCCGAACGCCTATCTGAGCGTGGGCGTTCGGCAGAGAATTGGTTCAAACGCTGATTGATGCAATGTTCAACTGAAACCTTCTGCACTCCGTGAAATCGGTGGGAACACCGCCGCTCCCGAGTTGTTGCAGTTCAATTTTTCAAGTGCTTTACTATGAGCAAAGGGATCTTCGACAGAAGGGCCATTCTAATTTTTGCTGAAGAACGATCGATAGAGCAGAAACCCAATGTGTCTTTTCCCAGAAAATGGAGAACTCACCCGTCCATCTATCACAGCGAAGACTCGAACTGGCCACTTCTTTGCAACAATCATTCTCTGAATCGCCAACGGTTGTAAGAGAAGAGTAGTTTAGAGGCTTTCCCGGGTCGAAGAAATCAATCGGCAGAAATTGATGACAAGGGTCATGACTCCCTCCGGCTCGGCAACATTTATCCATCGGTCAATACGGGTCGATTTCCACGTCGGCAAAATAGAACAAGCGCAAACTCGGCATGTCCCCCATTTATGGCGAAGGGGATTTCTGTTTATTTGGTACTTGAAAGGTCGTCAACTTGTACAGACAAGCGCCGAGGTGATCGGCAACTCTTTCGACCTCTCGATCCTCCACCCGACCCAGTTTCAAAATCGTCTGTGACTCCCTGAACGAACCAAGCGCAATTTGGTAAATTCGCTTCTTATCGAGGTAAGATAGCTTTGCGTTTCCCTCAGCCAAATTGAGGGACACCGACGAGGCAGCCCGCGGGATCTGCTCGCGAAGATGGTGCGGTAATTTGATCCTTTCAATCAAAGAATAATACTCAATCGCCAAGTCCAATGTTCTGAATTTGCTCATCTCCCACTCCAAATTCAAAACACATTCCGAATCCAGCCTCCCCTTATTCCGACTTCAGGTTCCCATTCCGAATTCAGAATTCCGAATACTGAAATAAGTGGAGGCGGGGGGAATTGAACCCCCGTCCGCAAGTGATCCACAGTCAGGCCCTACATTCATAGTTTGTGATTTAAGTAAGCTGTGTGACCTCCACAAACAAAGTTCATACAGCCCTCCCCCCAGTTACATTTAAGTTCGCACCCCGGAGAGAACAATGCGAACCGAGATATCTAAAGTGACACTCATCAGAGGCCGATATCATTCCTCTGAAAAGCGTGCAGTCAATTAAGCTGCAAGTGCGAAGTTGTTTGTAGCAACTATCATTTTGCATGTTTTTAACGAGGTCCACATGCGCCCCGGAATGCTCCTGATGCTTCAGCACCCACGTCGAATCCGTGTCGCCCCCAAAATGAATTGGTGAAGTCAGATCAGATCAGAACGGTCACAATATAACTCAGTTTGATGAATTCCGCTGACAATTTATTTGGCAAGTGGAATTTCGCCACAAAGCCTTATTCAAGAAGGAGTTTTCAACCTCTTCCACAGAGTTTTCCACATTGATGTGGAAGCCTAGGGACAAGTAAAAGCGAAATCGGAGCAAAAATTGCGGAAAGCGCTAAATTTTTCGGCATTAATTGCTCAAGTCTGCTGCAAAACAGCACATAGCTTGAGTTCATAAATGAAGAACACAAACTAGACCAAGGGCTCAATGATGGCCTCGACTATAGGCTAGGGCGCTGGGCTCTGTTGGGAGGCTTGTCCCGCTAGGGGTGCTCTTCGGAACCTTGGGCCCCGTCAGCCCGGCTGGTGACTGGAAAGAGTTGGAGGTTCAGTTGATAAACTCTCTCCCCCTGATTGGTCATTCGGCGGATGGAGTTTTCCTTGTGAATTTGTTTTCTCAATTGCCGCAGTTTAAAGCGGATCTCTTCAAACTCGCTGGCGGTCAAAGCCAAAGTCAGCGTTCCGAATTCTCGCTCGGTTGGCGAATCCTGATAAAGACTCTCCAAACCCAGCAACATGAGTTGGGCCTGCAATTTGCGAATCAGCGCCACCGGAATGTCCTCGGGGGAGTCAACCAGACTTCGCGTTTTTCTCAGCCGCCCGGTCGCTTCCTCCACTTCGACTTCACCGGCTTCAATCAGTGACTTGAGCGCGCTTTCAATCTCGTCGGGCTTCACCTTGCCGCGCAGAAGAACACGCAAGTTCTCGCTGTCAAAAGAGACGCCTTGCTGGTCAATCATCGCGTAAATCACCCAAGCAACCCAGCTTGGAAGCTTTTCAAAGGATTTGCGATCAAGCTCGCCCCGCTTGATCTTGCCTTGCACGCGAAAATCGGAAAGGTCCTTCAAGAGAAGATTGCGCTCCGCCGGGTCGGCTGACTGGTTGAAAAGGACAAGCAACCGGAATTCTGTCGCCTGCGACTTGTTCAAATTCATGGCCCGAGCAAATTTGCCGATCATATCCTCCGAAAGATTTCGTTTCCCATCGATAATCATTTTTAAGTAGTTTGGAGATTTGATATTCGCCGCCGCCGCGAAGTGAGAATAAGAGTAAGGGCGGAGTTGATGGCGGGTTTGATTGCGCCGAAACTTGTAAAAATCCAGCAGGTACTGCCGGAAGTCCATGTAGCTTGACAGTTCAGGTGGAGTGTTGAAGTCGGTGCCCGATACTGTACTTAGCGGCAGTGTAAGTGGCGGCGTCAGCGGCGGCGGCGTCAGCAAAGCGGCCGGGTCAGGGGCTAGGGAAGGGTTGAGCGGGGGAAATGAATGCGAAGAGGGCGACGGCGACGAAGGCGGAGGCTCTGCTCGCAGATCCGGAAGGGGCGTCTGCGATCGTTCGGGCGTTTCAATTGTTGTCTGCGGTTCCCTATCGAAATTTTCCATGCTCATGCCCCCGGCATTCAACTTCGAAGTCATTCCAGCAGCAAATTCGCTTGGTTTCAAGGCGCGACCTTCTTGGACGCAGGAAAGCGCGAAGGGCCGCGATTTTGACAGTGGTCGTTAAAAAGGGGGGCCCCGCCGCAGAATGACTCTACGGCGAGGCTGGGGGAGTTTGGATTAAAGATTTCACTTCGTCAAAAGTTCGGGTCGCCACGGAGGACAAACCCACGGCAAAGTTCAATTGATTTTTGTTTCCGCTGGCGTTTGAGTCTTTTGCCGTGATCGAAAAAACAAAATGACCTTGCCCGTCGTTTCTCAACATGGAAAACGATTCGAGACTGTCAAGCCAAGTGGTCGTAAAATTGCTCACTCGGTTGCCTGAGTTGTTAAAGTCGACCCTATCCTCCCCAACCTCTGGTGACGAACTGGAACTGCGAGAATGAGTCATTGGCTCGGACTTGCGAGAAAGGGTCATTGGCTGACTGAGCAGGAGAGCTTGCGGGTCTTCCTTGACGAATTGCATAGATCCCGCGGCGGCCAAAATTTGTGATTCTGAATTCGAATGTTTGGGGTCTTGCAGCAGAATCTTCAATTTGATGCCGGAGGGTCCCTTGGGAATTTCGAAGGTGTTCACTTCAAAAGAAGTTACACCGTGCGGTGCCTTCAATGCCGTCGCAATATCCTTCAGAGTGGAATTCGAGTTGTCGTTGCTGAGCTTAATGTCGCCAAGATCCACCGCACTTGTCCGAAAAATCATCCACGTCACCTCCCCATTCACGTTGAGTCGCACCAAAGCCACGTGGCAGGACTGGGGAGCCTGATCAGCGCAAGCCAGATCGGCGGTGACGGAGGCTCGGCTCGGTTGATTTTCAGGGTGATTTCCGGGTTGAATCAGGGCTTGGCTGTCAGATCGGTCTAAAGACTGATCCGCAGGCTGATCTCCAGTTCGATCTGCAGCCTGATTTCCAGGCTGGCTTCCAAGGTGATATTGTGAGACGGAAAGTTTTGCCCGTTGATGGAAAAGCCTTCCCGAAAGGATTAAACGTTGCGAATCATTCGAGTTCGAGTTCGAGTTCGAGTTCCGATTCGGATTCGGATTCTGAACGACGACCAGTTGAACGGGTTGATTTTCAAACCGCGGATTGAGTTTTGCGAACTTGATGTTGCCAGCGGACTGGTTCTCGTTTTCCTTCAAAGATTCGGCCAGGGCCTGATACAAGCCATCGGAGGAAGCTCCAGAAAAATCAGTGGGTGGTTTTCCTGACTCTGTCCCGAATTGTGAAGTGTCCAACGAAACGGAAAGCCTTCCATTCAAAGGCAAGCGAACCATGGATGTCACGGCGGGGTCTCCCGTTTCTCCAGCGGCCCGCTGCCCGGAAGTCCCGCGAATAGCGGATCCGGTGGGACGATCGAATGAACAGCCGGTAGCAAGAAGTCCCAGAATCGCGGAGATCGAAAGCGGCAGAGCCAGCGCGAGCGGGAACGTGAGCGCCAACATCTTGCGCTGGAGTCTGATATGTTGAATTTGGAGAGCTCTGACTTCTCTTTTCGCCACGATAACCTCTGTGGCTCACTGAGCAAAACTCATTCCTTGTTCCGAAAGATTTACGCCGATCTGGGTGTTTTGATCCTGGACAGGAGACAATTTTGCGCCCGAACGGAGTTCTCTCCGTAAACCGCAGTATGGAATTGTACGATTCCTGTCAGTTGCAATCTTGTCGGAGCAACAAAAGCGCTTTATAAGCGCTTGCATCACCGGTGCGGTGATATTGGCGACTGCCGTAATACTTTCGCAAGTTGAAAGGTTGGTGCCGGATCAACAGCTGAAACGTCATCAAAGAGCACACCGCTGGATTAAAATTCAGAGCTCAGCCGAATTCGATTATCAAACTCCGATCTCAAATTTCTACGGCGGAGGGTCACAAAAATACTGCGCAGGTGCCGGGACTGAAAGTTGCATTATCTGTGCAGCGCCCATGGAGGTGTGCCTGACGGCTAGATTTTTGTTCATTCTTTTGACGGGAGCATCCATTTTGGCGTCTTCAGGGCCCGCGCGCGCGATTGAATGCAATCGAGTAAATCGTACTGATCAAAAGCGCGCTTACGGGGTTGTGTCGATACCGAATTGGCGAGAACTGTTCCGATGGTTTCGCCAGAGGCCTATCAATCGACACGGGAATACAGAAGTCATTCGCGAGCTCTCAAAAACGCTATAGCTTTGGATCCGCAACCTTTTTATTATGAACCGGACGTCAAAGCCGTTGGCGGAGATCGTTCAAAAGGTTTTTTAGTTGGCGGAGTTAATTCGGATGAAGTGATCGAAACGATGCCGACCCTTACTGGTGATACACTTGAGGAGCTGGACGGGCGCTCCGAATCTTGGAAGGGTAGCAAAGGGCTCTGGAAAGTTATCTTTAACAGGCTTTTTCCAGACAATCATCACCGGCGAATGAGTGGGGATGGTTTTCGTAAGTCCGGGGTCGGAACACGACTACAGCTCTTGCTTGACAATCGTTTGGTGCGAAGCCTTGGTTTCACTCATCAAGAAGTAGCTGATCCTTTGATCGAAGTGATAAGGGAAGTGCAAAGGCGCGGGGTTAAGATTACGGACCTTACCCCCGAGTGGAGAGAAGTAGAAATAATCGAGATTGATGGTCGAAAATATCGCGTGAAAATTGAAATCATGCCAGGGGGTGGTAGTGTCCACCCTTATCGTGGGTTGGAAGCAATCTCAGGTTGGCGATCTGACTCGCTTCCCACAACGCAAGGAAGCTTTTTCAATGACCACCTTTTTTCCAACTGGGCCTTTGAAATTGAAAATGAAGAAGGTGAAATCCTTAAAGGGGACGCTCTCACCCCTCAGCTCATCTGGCGTTACGGATTTTATCAAGGGGGTCCTTACCGAATGGAGCCTGAGGACATTATTCGCTTCTTTCGGTTAACCCCAGGGAAACCTCGCGCCCAGAGAAGGGATGAGATTGCGACGACCAAATCCAGGTTTTGGGAATGGTGGCATAGGAGCTGGTGGTGATCTGGACTAGCAGGAGTGATTCATGGCTCAATCTTTGGAGTTTTACTCTACGCCCGAACTGAGTGCTTTAGGCAGCCTTCGTGAAAGTATTTTGTGGAACCAGCGAACCTGGTCCTAAAGGAATCAAAAAATGTCCAGGGGGTTAAAGGGGCTCATAGCCTTAGAACAATTCTTCACCAACCTTAGAACAATTGAGGGGAACCATGCCTTGGGGCATGGGCGGCGCCGCCGCAGACTCCACGGGTGTTTGAGAGCGGTGGGACCGGATCTGCGCCGGTAAGACTTCGTATTGGGATTTCAGTACTGGAAATCCGTCGTCGTTATGTCTATCGGGTCTTTCGTCTTTGGATCTATCGGCGGGCGATCGAACTTGCCTTCGTCCATCCCTCACTTTCCCGCTGAGGTCGGCATCTTGAATGGTGTAGGCGGCGAAGTAACGTTCTTTGGCCGCTTGGGCGCTGAGGCTTGGATCCTCCGAGAGGATGCGCAGAAGCGAGTTAGAGACTGTCGCGGCGGCGACGCCGTTCCCCAACAAGTGAGTGAAACCGCCACCGGCCAAAGGACCCTTCACACCCACTCCCGGGGCTGCCACGTCCACTCCGGTGGGACTGAAATCCGAAGTTTCATCCAAGCTCCCGTCGGCGGCCGTGGAAGCCACGCGAATTAAATTCCCCGCTTTGAAGATGCCATTGGAAATGTCGCGGCCCAAGTGATCCGCGGCGAGCACAAAAAGCGTTTCCGGGTGAGAGTTGACGAGAGTACTGAATTCTCGCTGAGCGGCTTCTGACCTCGAGTCATGCATCGATTCAAGACCCCGCGGGAATAGCTTCCGCGGCAGAAAACTGGGTCTCGTAAAACCGACATCGACACCGACGTCGACACGGGCATCGGCATCGGCCTCGAGGGAATAGAGAAGATCAATTGAAATCTGAGCGACGCGGACGTTTTTTTCCACAATGATTTTTCCGAGGCTATCGTACAATTGTTTCCGGCGCAGGATGAACGGATCGGGACCAAGTCCTAAAAGGTGGAAATAAGAGGGCTTGGCGTCCTGTTTTTCAATTCTGTCCGTAACGGCATAATTAATTAACTTTACTTGTTGGAGTCCCGCAAGTGCGACACCCGCCACGAAGGTCCCGTACAAAGAATCGGCGACCATCCATAGCTTATCGGCATATTTGCCGTAGTAAAATAACTGCTCTTGATCTATGAGTGACTCAATTCTTATTCTTTCTTCGCCAGGTAAGCCATTGAGGTCTGTTGCAATGGCGTTGAGATACTCGATTTCTCGATTATAGAAACCCCACCGATAGAGGCGTTCAAATTGAACTTGCAGTGCTTGATTCCATCGGAACAAGGAGACAGGCAAATTAAATGATCGACGGGCTTCGATTTCCTTTAGAAGGCGGAGATCGATGTGGGGTTGAATTGAAGGGTGATCGTAATCAACCCAAGAATCGACCAGCACAAAATGGATTGGCATCGGAATTGCCGGTTGCGAATGCCCCTGCTGAGCCATCAGGCAAGCAGGAAAAAGAATTAAGGCCAGACAAGTCCATCGCAGGCCGGTGGCTTGCGAAACGGAATGCAGAAGTTTATCGATCGACTGATTGCGGATCGTCAAAATCCAGCTCCTTATACAGCTTCTTTTCCAGCTTCTTTTTCCATTCATTTTTATTTTAAGGAGCCACTTATAGACGTCTCCGCGGGTCCCAGCAAGCAATAGTAATTCTCATCGAGCCACAAGCCCGCCTCCTTTTGCCGGGGGGGCAAACTGCTCGACAAATCGCCAGAACGCCTTGGAGTGGTTCATGTGAATCAACGGCGATAGATCTTGACTTGAATTCCGTGGCAGAAAAAGTTCTCAGCGTGGGCAGTGCCACGGGCATCTTGGGGAGTTGGGGAGTTGGGGAAAGGAGTTCATTTGTCGGCTTTGGAAAACTCAGTCCACAAATCATTCAACACATTAGAGCCTGAAACGATTCTCCAGGCAATGGAGAGTGCGGGTCTCCAACCGACTGGCGAAATGCGCCAGCTCAACTCCTTTGAGAATCGCGTTTTTGAAATTTCCCTCGAAAAGCCCCCGCACGAACACCCGCAAGTGCAACGAGTCGTCGCCAAATTTTATAGGCCGGGCCGCTGGTCCCGCCGTGCTATTGAAGAAGAACATCAGTTCTTGCGGGAGCTTGAAGAAGAACATATCCCAGTGGCGCCGCCGCTGCGAATGCAAGGCCAAGCGCTCTTTCAGACAAAGGGCATTTTATTTGCGATCTTTCCGAAGATCTACGGTCGGATGCCGGATGAAATTCTGCCGCGTGAGGTTCGCCAGGTCGGTCGATTGATGGCGCAGGTGCATCTGATCGGCGCGCGAAGTGAGTTTCGTGAGCGGCCCCGCATTAGCGGAAATCCGGTCAGCGGTTGGGAGACGCTTGAATTTCTGCGCCAATGGGTGGCGGTGGAACTTTGGCCCCGTTATGAGAGCGCGGCGGTTGAGCTATTGGATTTTGTCGACGAAGAAATTTCTCCGGTCTTTGATCAACGTATCCACGGCGATTTTCACCGCGGAAATTTGCTGGCCAATAAAGACCAATTTTTGCTGGTTGACTTTGATGATTGCGTGATGGGGCCGGTGGTCCAGGATCTTTGGATGATCGCCGACGCGCTTGAACCCGAAGAACAAGAGGAGCTCATCGCAGGGTATTCGGAACTTCGCGAATTTCCCGAGGAGCAATTGCACTGGATTCCGTTGATGCGCGGTCTGCGCATTTTCAACTATGCCGCTTGGATCGCCCGCCGATGGCAGGATCCGTCCTTTCCAAGACTTTTTCCGGATTTCAATACCTACACCTCTTGGGCCGAGGAAACCGAAGCCCTTGAGGCGGCGGTGCGGGCCTATGTGGCGCAAGGTCGGGAGTGATACCCGTGGCGGCTAAATTTGAGTCGAAAGTCCAGTCTAAGTGGCGTTCGCGCACGTCCAAGCTCATAATTGGGCAGTGAAACAAAAATTGAAGATATCAGCCCGTGGCGGCTTCGCCGCCCACGCTCGGAAGCGGCATCCGAATCATCATGTTCTTTGGCTTTTATTTTTGACTGTTCTCGTGGTCGCTGGGAGCGCGACACCAGCGACCGCAAAACACAAAAAGAAGCAACCCCATTCGGCGGATTTTAAAGCGGTCTGCAAGAAAATGACCGCGGCTGATTGGAGCGCCAATTATGGTGGCTGCATGAAGGCCTTTTTGCCTGGCGTACAAGGTCATAAGATCAGTCACGCCAATGCGGGACAGATCTGCGGCTGTGTCGCCGACGGTTTGACAAAGGAACCCCCTTGCAGCGAGATCAAACGATTTCGGTCAGATAAAGGGTTTCAAAAGACAGTCACCGACCGAATGGCGCGCAAGTGCCTTCCTCAGCAAAAGACAGCATTGAAAAGTGATTGATAGACGCACCAAGTTATTAATCGGCCGACGGTCCTGAACCTGCCAAGTCGGTGCCTGTGGCACCTCCGCACACCGACTTGTGAAATGCAAGTAGTTCGATTAAAGCTCAAAGGGCCGGGTCCTTCCGAGAACCCTTCTGCTAACCCCGCTAGGCCCGGAAGGGAGC